>NZ_JAUBQX010000026.1:0-89054 GCF_036701505.1 Microcoleus sp. Pol11C2 | reverse complement strand
ATTCATTTTTTTTGTCATAATCAAGTATTGCATATAATTGTACCGTACTCATGATAATGATTTAGGATTGCTATATGTAAAAAATCAAGACAAGTATACATTTAATTTGGATGAAGTGCGCGACCCAAATGTGAAATATCCGAATCAGAAAAAGAACGGCAAGATAAAAGTAAATTTAAAAGGCAAAAATCCGACGGATGTTTGGCAGTTCCCAAAAGTTACGTCTGGGAAAAACCGAGCTTCAAAAGAACGCACGCCTCACCCCGCTCAATTTCCTGTTGCTGTTGTCGATCGCATCATCAAGTCTGCATCGAAGGTAAACGACATTGTTTTAGATCCGTTTATGGGTTCCGGGACTACAGCAATTGTGGCTCTGGGTTTGCAGCGTCAAGTTATAGGATTTGAAATTAGGGCGGATTACTGTGAGATTGTTGCTAATAGAATAGATGATTTTTTGAGGAACCAAGAACTCACAGAAGCACAGTTATCTTTATTCTAAAGTTGGTGATTGCAGCAATTTAATTTAAATTGTCCCAGAGGGGGCGATCGGTCTCAAGCGATCGGCGCTCAAGACGATCGCACTGCCCAGAAAGTAGCGCTATTCTTAGAAAAGGGATTTGTGTCAGCGAGACTCCCGGAGATTTTTATGAATATTACTTTGAGTCCTGAGCAGGTGAAATTGATCGAAGCGCAATTAGCACTGGGGCAGTTTACCTCGCCGGAAGAGGTGATTACAAAAGCCCTCCAGACTTTGACTCAAACGCGGAAGCTTTATTGCGAGTGGGTGGAGGAGGTTCGCTCTTCGGTGGAGGAAGCGGAGGCGGAACTATCACGGGGTGAGGGAATCCCGTTAGAGACTGCGATCGAGCAATTGCAGGAAAAGTTTCGCAAGGCACGAGAGGTTCAGGGATGAGCCGATGCTTTGTCTCTCCAACAGCAAGCCGAGATTTGGATGCCATTGGTGATTATTTTGTTGGCTCAACTTTATACATAAAAAAAAGCCCTCAACTTTGTGAGGGCTTTGCGATGCCAGGAACGAGACTTGAACTCGTGACACGTGGATTTTCAGTCCACTGCTCTACCAACTGAGCTATCCCGGCTTGTTTTTTCGCGCTTTACTATCTTAGCAGACACATACAGAATTTAGCAAGCACTTTTTAAAATTAATTTTCGATCGCCCGGAACCGCCCGCCTGTAAGCTAAAAGCTGCAACCTAAAATCCAACAATCGCAATGGCACAGCAACATCAGGACAGCGAGGGCAAGAGTCTGCTTGTCTTGGGCATAATTTGGCTGCTGGGGGCAATTAGCGATCGCCTCTGGTTTGCCCTCGATCGATCTGTCCCGGCGTGGGATCAAGCAGACTACCTGACTAGCACCCTGAAATACTTGCAGGCGTTGCAGCATCCTCAGTGGTTTTCCGGGGAGTGGTGGACAAACTTCTGGCTGCTTTCGACGAAAATTCCGCCCTTAGCATACATCTTGACGGTTCCGTTTCTTCAGATTTTCGGTACTGGGGGCGATCGGGCAACCCTCGTTCATCTATTATTTAGTGCAATTCTCCTCGCCTCAGTCTACAGTCTGGGCGTGCAACTATTTAACCGGCAAGTCGGTTTGTGGGCCGCTGCAATTTGCGTTTTGTTACCGGGACTTTATCGGTTCCGCTTGCAATTTTTACTCGACTATCCCCTCACTGCTGCGATTACTTTTGCTTTCTATTGTCTGACAATGTGGAAGGCTTCAGAAGGAAGAAGGAAGAAGGAAGAAGGAAGTTCGGCAACGGATTTAACGGATGTAACCGATAGAACTCTGTTGGAGGAACGAACAAAGAAAAAGTATAAATTCTCCCCCTCCCCCACTCTCCCCCTCTCTCCGTCATCTTTCTTTTGGGCGATCGCCTTTGGAATTTCTCTCGGCTTATCAATATTAGTTAAACACACTACCGTATTATTTCTGTTTACCCCGATTGTGTGGTTGGCTGTTGGTGCGGTGCGGCAAAAAGCTTGGGGAAGATTAGGTCAATTAACTGGTGCTTTGTTGCTGTCGGTGGCGGTGTTTGGGCCCTGGGCGAAAACCAATTGGCTGTTAATTTTGACCGGGGGAAAACGGGCAACGCTGGATTCTGCGATCGCCGAAGGAGATCCGGCCCTCAATACGATCGACGCTTGGATTTACTACGCTCAGCACTTACCCGAACACGTTTCTTGGCCTCTGTTACTTCTTCCCTTAGTCGGATTGATACTTTATTGGCGTCGTCGGCAAAATAGTTCGTCAATCTTGCACCTCAACTCCTGTCGCTGGCTGGCTGTTTTCTGGGGAGGAGCTTATTTAATTAATTCTCTAAATATCAACAAAGACGACAGATATGTGATACCTTATTTGCCAGTTTTATCTATTTTCTTAGCCTACTGTTTAACGCTGTGGCCTTCTCGGTGGGGACGACAAATCCGCTGGGGTACAATTGGCTTGGCAATTCTGGCGATGCTGTTCCATATCTGGCCGCTGGGAGGTGCTCTGGGAAATAGCTTAGCCCAAATTATCAGTCCAGGCAATTCTCACTATCCTTACTTGGGGAAAGAGTGGCCGCACCGAGAGGTAATTGCAGAAATTATTGATAGGGAACCTTATTTGCAATCTACTTTAGGCGTGTTGCCTTCGACACCGGAAATTAACCAGCATAATTTAAATTTTTACGGTGCTTTGGCTAATTTTCAGGTTTACGGGCGGCAGGTGGGAACGAATTTACAACAAGTGCCGCAAGATGTGCGATCGCTCTCTTGGTTCGTAACTAAAAGTGGCCCGCAAGGTTCGATTCGCGAACGGATTAAACAAGCTCAAAATGCAGCGGTGACGGCAATTGAAAAAGGGGATAAATTTGAGTTAGATAAAACTTGGATTTTGCCAGATTATACTAATTTAAATCTTTATCGCAAGCGAGTGCAGCCTGTCGAAATACAGCCGTTGAATGAAGCGCGATCGCAAGTACAATTAGATCGAGTTACTGTCGGGGGAAAAGCAGTTCCCGGAGTCGCGCTGCCGGTTACTTATACTTGGTCTGGGCCTTGGCAGCAGTTGCAGTCTGGTTTAGTGTTGGTAACGTGGCAAAATCAGCAGTCTGGCGATATTCCACCGGGACAGACTTTCAGGATTTTACACGATCGCGCGATCGCCCAGGCGACTTTGCATCCGGGGATGCTGGAAGCGGATAAATTTGCTGTGGGGTTTCGAGTTGTCGATCGCACGGCGATGCTTCCTCCTGCTAATATTGCACCGGGAACTTACAATCTGCAAGCTACTTATCTAAATCGAAAAACCGGGGAAACTTATCCGATTAATGTGCCGGCAATTAGTGTTAAGATCGAGGCAGAGGCTCGGGGTATGGGTTCTCAGGCAGAGCCGGGAAACGAGGATCATACAGATAAGCCTGAGTTAGATTTGGTGACTCAATTGCGGGCGATGGCGGTTAATTTACCCAAAGGATTGCCCGGTTTAGAACCTGTGTTCGAGCAGATTGGGCGCATCAATCAGTACGATCCAATTCAAGATTATACCGTGCAAGCGGAACAAGCGTTAGAATATCGGTTGCAGCAAGAACCCAATAATCTAGAATTGGCTTATGCTTTGGCATTTTCTCGGGTATTGCAGCAGAATGTCAAAAGTGCGATCGTCGCCTTAGAAAAAGTCACTCAACTCGACTCAAAAAACCCTTACGCTTACGCCTATCTCGCTTTCGTACACCTGTACGGCTGGCATCCCAAAGCCGCTCAAACAGCCTTAAAACCAGCTCTCGCTCTCAACTCCAACCTACCGGAAATTAGAGTTTTAAACGGTGTAGCGACTCTGATGCAAGGTAATCTCATTCAAGCATGGCAAGATTTGCAATACTTAAAAAAACTAAAAATTTAACAATCCCTTTTATTGTGGCACGGGCGTCTCGCCTGTGGTTCCGAGTCGGTAAAAAACAGAAAATCAATGAACCAACCAAGAATTGTCTCTCTAATTCCCAGTGCGACCGAAATTGTAGCATTTTTAGGATTAACCGATGCAATTGTGGGCCGTTCCCACGAATGCGATTATCCCCCAGAAATCCAAACTTTACCTGTTTGCACTCAGCCTAAATTCAATCCCGAAGGAACTAGCAGCGAAATTCACAACCGCGTGACAGAATTGTTACAAAATGCCCTCAGCGTATATAAAGTAGAAATAGATACTTTGGAAAAATTGCAGCCGACTCACATTATTACTCAAGCTCAATGTGAAGTCTGCGCTTGTTCTCTAACAGAGGTTGAACAAGCAGTAAGCACGCTGGTAAATAGCAAGCCGGAAATTATTTCTTTGCAGCCGAATCTGCTAGCAGAAATCTGGACAGATATTGAACGAGTTGCTGATGCTTTGGGCGTAAATGGCAAAAGTGCGATCGACCTTTTGCAATCCCGCATCGATGCTATTACCTCGAAAACACAAGCATCATCTATTCTTACCACAAAACAGAGACTTCCCAAAGTAGCCTGCATCGAATGGATTGAACCTTTGATGGCTGCCGGTAACTGGATTCCCGAATTAGTGGCAATGGCGGGAGGCAATTCGCTGTTTGGAATTGTCGGGGAACATTCCCCTTGGTTAAAATGGGAATCGCTAGTAGAAGCTAATCCTGATGTAATTATTTTCATGCCTTGTGGCTTTGATTTAAACCGCAGTCGCAGCGAAGCAATGCAGATAACTAAATACGCAGAATGGGCTAATTTGCCAGCAGTAAAAACCGGGAAAGTTTACATAACTGATGGCAATTCTTACTTTAATCGGCCGGGACCGAGATTGGTTGATTCGTTAGAAATTTTAGCAGAAATTCTCCATCCCGAAATCTTCTATTTTGGCTATCGAGGTAAGGGTTGGCAGCCATTTTTGTAAATACCCGCAGCTAGCTAAAGCTTTATGTATATTAATTCTGAATTGCCTGCCATACAAATAAGGACACAAAAATGTTGTGTCCTTACTTCGCTTTCATTTAACCGAATCTGACATCAATTGATACAAAAAACGCTACTCCTACCTTGTTGGAGCAGGGGGCATCAATACCTTGTCAATTACGTGAATAACGCCGTTGCTAGCTTTGATATCAGCTTTCACAACATTAGCGCCGCTGACAGTAACTTTGCCTGCGCTAACAGCCACATTGAGCGAACTGCCTTCGACACTTTTAACATCGCCGGATTTCAGGCTAGTAGATAAAACCGAACCAGGAACAACGTGGTAAGTTAAAATCTTAGTAAGTTTGGCTTTGTTTGCCGGTTTGAGCAAATCCTCCACAGTTGCTTTTGGCAAAGCAGCAAAAGCCGCGTCAGTCGGAGCAAAAACAGTGAAAGGACCTTTTCCTTGTAAAGTTGTAACCAAACCTGCTGCTCCCAAAGCCTTCGTCAGCGTCTTGAATTGAGCGTCGCCAGATGCAATAGCAACAATATCCTTAGTAGCGGCAGTTGGTGCAGGTGAAGCGCCAGTTGGTGCAGGTGAAACGCCAGTTGGTGCAGGTGAAGCGCCAGTTGGTGCCTGTGAAACGCCAGTTGGTGTCGGTGAAGCAGTGGTTTTTACGTTTCCTGCAACTTGTGGAGTTTGAGTTGCATTAGCAACATTGGTGCTGGAGGTGATGTGAGCCCAAGCCGGGAAACCAATCAACGCGCTAGCGCCGATTATTCCTGCGAAACCTGTCAGTTGTTTCATCCAGCTAGGTAAATTTTGATTTTTCATTGCGCTTGCATTTCCTTAGGAGATAAAACAGTGAACATGAATTGTTATGTTAGCCAAATCTCGACAAAAGGCAAGGTTGCCAGAGGCTAAGGTAGAGAGAAAATACTCTTGCATCCCCGATCGACCAAAACTTCCTTACTATAACGCAAGCTGAGAAATCGGGCATCAACCGCTAAATCTGTAACTCAAAACCTCAATCACCGAACCAGTTTGGGGTAAGTCAGCAGCTTTGATCGAAATCGTGTCATTATTCAATCGGCGCACCGGCGTACCATCCATCAGCGCCAAGAATTCATCTAGCGGCACCAAATCGCACGCAGTATCGGCGGCTTGGGTTTTGAAATGTGTCGGAATCACCATCTTTGGTTTGAGAAGTTGCAAAGTTTGCTTCGCTTCCGCCGGAGTGTAAGCTTTCGGCCCTCCGCCCACGGGAATCAGCAGGATATCCGGCCGCCCGATCAAGATTTGTTCTTCAATGCCGATCGGGCCAGCAACTCCGCCCAAGTGTAAAATCTTAACGCCCGCTTGCTGCCACAGCCAAGCCACATTGACCCCAAATCGCCGTCCACCCTCACGGTCTTTTTCCGTCCGAATCCCTTGAATCCGCAGCCCGTTAGACCTGTAAGCCCCCGGTTCGTACAAAAGGCCGGGATTGCCCGCAAATCCGTCGATCGCCCCTTCATCGAGCAAGCGGCTGCTAATCAGAATCAAATCTGTTGGCACTTTAGGAGAGCGATAGCCTGCCGTACAGCCCAGGGGGCGAAAAGGATTCACCAGCACCCTCGCACCGCCTCCGGCGAACAAGAAGCAAGTGTGCCCCAACCACTGAACCGACAAAGAATCAGCAGTTTGAGCTTGATAGCTTTCCCATCCAGATGGTAAACCAGTTGCTAAAGCTGCTAGCAAACCCGTCTGTGCGTAACGTATTAATTGTCGCCGTTTCATCTTGTGGTTGGGGTTGTCGGGTGTTGGTCGTTTGTTGTTATACCACAAAACACCGTCAGGTGCGAAATGTACACGCTAGTTTTGCGCTAAGGTACGTAATTCGCACCCGAAAGCTTCACAGAATTTCACCCGTAAGATGCCCATGCCGTACTCGAAAGATTCAGACAAAAACTCAAAATTCAAAACCCAACTAAAGCCGTTCCAAGAAATTTCGTAATAATTGCTTTCCCGCAGTCGTCAAAATACTTTCCGGGTGAAACTGTACACCTTCGATGTGCGGATATTCCCGGTGCCGCACACCCATAATAGTTCCATCTTCAACCCAAGCGGTAATTTCCAAAACTTCTGGACAACTCTGCTTTTCAATTACCAAACTGTGATAGCGAGTTGCAATCATCGGCGATTCCACGCCTTGAAAAACTCCGACTCCTGCGTGTTCTACCTGAGAAGTTTTGCCGTGCATCAACACGGGCGCAGAAACAATTTTGCCGCCGAATACTTGACCGATACTTTGATGTCCGAGGCACACGCCTAAAATTGGTAGAGTCGGACCTAATTCTTTGATTAATTCCAGAGAAATTCCCGCATCTTCCGGCCGCCCCGGGCCTGGAGAAATCACCACTGCTGTCGGCTGC
The DNA here is from genome assembly GCF_036701505.1 of Microcoleus sp. Pol11C2. Lineage (NCBI taxonomy): Bacteria > Bacillati > Cyanobacteriota > Cyanophyceae > Oscillatoriales > Microcoleaceae > Microcoleus > Microcoleus sp. Pol11C2. The sequence goes on along the minus strand of NZ_JAUBQX010000026.1, from coordinate 81,733 downwards.
AATCGGCGAATTTCTGCTAAGGAGATTTGGTCGTTGCGGTAGACTTGCACTTCGCTTGCTACCTGCAACTCAGCACCCAGTTCTCCTAGATACTGTACCAAATTGTATGTAAAACTGTCGTAGTTATCGATGACTATAATCACGGGTTAAGTTAGATTTTAGGTTTTAGATTTTAGATTTTAGGTTAACTCGCTCCCTGAAAGCAAGGGTTTCAAGATTTTAGATAGATGCCGAAGATAAAAATAGCTGCAATATAGACGAATAAAACTAAAAATCTCAAATTGATCCTCTAAAACCTAAAATTTTCTGGACCCAATAAGTTACTAACGGGCGATCGCAATTTGAACCACTGCCCACAAAGGAGGCAGCAGAAGTGCAGTACCGACGATGATCGCAGCCATTGCCGATACCAGAACCGCTCCGGCACCGCAGTCTTTGGCAATTTTGGCTAGTTCGTGGTAAGATTGGCCGACTGTCAAGTCTACCACCGATTCGATCGCCGTATTCAACAGTTCCATGGCTAAAACTATGCCAATGGTGACGCCGATCACAGATATTTCTACAGGTTTCAGTTGCAAAAATAGGCCGAGTCCGATCGCCAAAGTGCCAATAACAGTGTGAATCCGAAAATTGCGCTGAGTTTCAAAAGCATAACTCAGACCCCCCCAAGCGTATCTAAAACTCGTAGCTAAGCTAGATGCGATTTTCCAGGATAGCTCTCGGTTGTATTTCAAGGCTTTTTTAGGCTCGTGGACTGTCTGGCTAGAAGAGTCTTGAGGCATGGGCAGGAACTGTGCGATTTGTGATGAAATTGAGGGTCTATCTAGTGTCATAAAGAACCAACTTTAATTTACAGAGATGAATGAAAGCTAAACTTTTCAAATTAACTTCATCAAGTCTAGGTAACTTTTCTAAGTTTTTACTAAAGTTCTGGTTTAATTTCAGAAAGTTATGTTGGGCTTGACATGATTTGTTAAATCACCATCAACTTCAGTTATGCTGTTTGGATCGCAAGACCGATCGCCCGCAGCAATGTTTCCTGTTGATCGAGCATTTGAGTCAGACTTTCTTCATCCGGGTGATCCCAGCCCAAAAGATGCAGAAAACCGTGGGCTGCCAGCCAAGCTAGTTCGGTCTTCAGGGGATGTCCTTGCTGCTGGGCTTGTAGGTTAGCTGTATCGATCGAGATGACGATATCACCCAAGTATAGGGGTTCCGATGACTGCATTTCCTCTAGCTGAGGACAGTCTACCTCTAAAGATGCGAAAGCTAGTACATCGGTCGATCGATCGAGCTGGCGGTACTGGAGGTTGAGCGCTTGCATCTCCGTATCGGCGGTTAAACGCAGACTGACTTCGTAGCCCGGGGCCACTGGCACATCCGCCGCCTGGTTTTCCAGCCAAACGCTAAACCAATTTTCCCAGGTTTCGGCTGAAATCTCCCCGCTGGCTGCACTCTCAGGGAGGTTGGAAGCGTCGGCTGACTGCTGGGCGATCCCGTAACAGTCTTCGACGTTCACCTCAATTAACATTTTTTTGCTCTCCTGTCAAGGGATATATTCAATTTTTTTACAATTTCCAATTGCGCGATCGAACGGCAGGGGATTTTGCTGTTGCTGGAAAGATACAGTAATCTGTTAGAGATTGCAACAGGCAGGCAGAACAATCAGCTTAACTCCCCATTAAGAAAGATCAAAAACATCAGCAGAAATTAGAGGCTGATTGTTGGAATCCCCGATTAGGAATTGAAATAGCGATCGAGAAAAGCCAAACCGACGAGTACGCCTAAAAGTCCTGCGGCTGTCAAGGCAAAATGAAACAGAGAAGTCGCCCGCTTGCGAACCATGTTCCGCATCGCCAGCTTGACATAACTCGGTGGAGGTGCATTGTTTGTCGGCGCTGTCTGGGTTTCGGCGGCGGACTCTTCGGAGGCCGGAATTGCTGAGGGAGGTTGACTCATAACGGTTAGTTTAGAAGGTTAACAGAGGGGCTGCTGAGAACATACTCGCCCCGATGGTAACAAATATGTAACGTTTTGTGTAGGAGTTTTTAGATTTCAGATTGCCGCAGGCTGGTTTCGGGCGGCAGAGAATCGGGCTAAACTTTCTTCAGCCATCAGCCATCCGCTGAACTTCCGCAATAATTCGCCTCACTGTCTCCGCGTCGGGCGATCGCAAATGCTGGAAAATGTCCAAAGATTGCTGCACATAATTCAAAGCTTTCTCAAAATCTCCCTTCTTATCTGCTAACAACTGTCCTAACATTGCGAAAGTAGCAGCTTTTCCTCGAACATTGCCAATCGTTCCCGTAAGTTCGAGAGATTCTTGATAAAATGTGATCGCCTCTTCTACATCCCCTCGATCCGCATAAATTATTGCTAGACAGTGCAAAGTAGCAGCTTTCTCTTGAACATCGCCAATCTTTTCCTCAAGTTTGAGAGATTTTTCATAAAATGCGATCGCCTTGGCTACTTCACCTTGCTTGGCATAAATTCCTGCTAGTTTGTGCAAAGTAGCAGCTTTCCCTTGAACATGGCCAATCTTTTCCTGGCGTTGTTGAATTGAGCTACGATAGAGCGAGTGAGCGATTCACAAAAACCAATTAACTGAAAGTCAAAGCCAATGAAATTTCCTGAATATAAGTCAACTCATGTTAATAACAATGCGCCGAAGAAAGGCAAGCAAAATTATATTTGTGTTGACTGTGGCAGGCAATTTAGAGATTGCTATTAAACCCACCAGTGTTACGCGCAAGAAGTTAAATATTAATACCTAAAAATATATGTCAATGGGATGGGTTTTCGTGCGAGCAAGAGAGTCAAAGACCTGCATCACACGACAATAATTAATTGGCTCAAGCAAGTTGGAAAGCTGCTAGCATCCGCTTACGATCTAGAGACTATTCCAGAAGTAGGAGAACTAGATGAGCTACAAACCTTTGTCGGATAAAAAAAAACAATCTGGGTGTGGACAGCAGTAGATTACTTTAGACCAGGTATTCTAGGATGGGTATTAGGAGACCGAGCGTCCTAAAACGTTTGAACCTTTGTGGGATGTAGTTAGTAGATAGAGATGCTATTTTTATGTGACGGATGGCCCGAAAGTTTATGCAATGTTTATGCCAGAGAGAAACCAAATTATGTGCCCAACTTACATGACTTGCTGTTGAAGGTGAAAACACAAGATTAAGACACTATCTGGCTCGCTTAAAACGAAAGACTTTTTGTTATTCAGGCAGCCGAACAAATGCTCAGATATCCAATTAAGCTACTTATTCATTATCTCACGTTTAATGATGTTCCCCTTCCCTATTCAATTAATTATTTCGAGCGAGCCTGAGTCACTGCACGCGATCGCTAAACCATACCCCTATTCCGCAACGCCATATCAGAAATTATACCAGCATGAAGGTGTGTAAAAGCTTTGAAGCTTCTGACTTCTGAAAACAGATTTCTGTAATAGCGACAATACTCATCAATCAATTTCAAGGTTGAATTAGCTTGGCGAGGGTTAACCATAGACCTAGCTCTGGTTTGAGAGATTTTGTTCTATTATACTCTGCCGCTTAGTGACAGAAGAGGGGGAAGCAAGTGGGTTAGCAACAGCGTATTCCATCGCAGCTTGGAATTTGGGTAGAGAACGCGAAATCATTTCTTCGTTGGCAGTAAGGGAAATTCGGAAGTAACCGGGTATTTCCTGGGGAGTTCCTGGTAAAACAAATATATCTTGACTTGCTAATAACTCGGCAAAAGCAAGGTCATCATCCCAAGGTGATTGCACCAAGAGGAAGAACGTCCCATCAGGGTTATACATGGTGTAACCCATATCCCGCAGTGCCTTCACCATCCCATCTCGCTTGTTTTGTAAATGCTCGATATTTATGTTGAGTTGCTCTAAGTCTCCTAAGGCATACTGCATGAGCACACTAGGATAACACCAACCAAAAGGACTTTGTTGTAGGAGGGCAATGATTCGTCTTATTTCTTCCCGATTAGGCATAGTGGGAGGTAAAGCAATATACCCTATACGTTGACCGGGTGCCATTAAAGTCTTACTATAACCATATACTAAGAAAGAAAATGGGTAAAACTGAGTAGGGCTGGAACAAGTTTGGTTGTCGAAAACAACGCGGCTGAAGGTTTCATCGGAAATAATATAAATAGGCTTGCCATAGTGCTTAGAAGCCTCGTTAAGTATACCACTCAAACCCTCCAGGGTACTAGCTGAAAAAAGCTTACCTGTAGGGTTGTGGGGTGAATTGATAATGATTGCTCGAGTCCGTTCTGTAATTGCAGATGCGATCGCCTGCAAATCCATATCAAAGGTGTTTGTATCCACAGGCACACCAACCGGAACCGCACCGGTAAAATGCACCATACTCCTATAGCCTAACCAGGGTGGAGTCAAAATAATTACCTCATCTCCCTCACCAGCTAACATTCGCAGACAAATCGCCAAACCAACTACAGTACCATTGGTCATAAAAATATCTTCAGGCAATATAGAAAGTCCGCGTTTATCCTGAAGAGCAGCGGATACAGTGATCCGTGATTCTGGAATATTTCCCTTGTAGCCATACCACCCTTGATTTTGCGGTACACTCCAACGCTGTAAGGCTTCTACAAACCCTGGAGGTGGTATTTCATGGGCATCACCGAAACTAAAATCAATACTTTCCGGCTCAGTTCGGCGACTCATATAGGTCGCTTGGGCAAAGAATTGACTTATAGGGGTCGGGCAATCTAATAACTTTAGTAACCGTGGTGAGATAAAGTGATTCTTCGCTTCACTTGTTGGATCTGGCACGAGCTTATTTCGATTACTTTTGTCGCACATAGTAATTGGGTAGTGGTGTATAGTAATTGCAGGCCACGGAACTCGCCTTAACGATAAATTATACTCAGGGACCAAATACCGTCGCCCCCATTCTTGACATTTATATCCTTGTTTACCACTTGTTTATCATAAGTATGAGCGTAAAGTATGAGCGTATTTAATAATTTTCCCCGAAGGACATCTTAAACAAGTGATACTCATATATACTCAGGAGTATTGATATTATTTTATTAGTTTAACATGATAATGCACCACTACCAACTATCTCACTTTTTACTGCTTTACGGCATCATTTCGCAACAATTTGTAACGCATCAGCCGTAGAACCCAGTACCCTACACCGTCCACACAAATCAATCCCGGCGTTTTTGTAGCTCATATAGTTCTCCTACTTCTGGAATCGTCTCTGGATCGTAAGCGGATGGTTATTAAAGTTCCCTCTTTTTCATCATCCCCGGTTGTTTCCCAATTTCCCGACAAGCCAGAAATCGCAAACAGTTCATCTTTAGCAGCAACTGCATCTTGTCCTTCGACGCTGATTTGAATATCTGCCATTACTTTTTATTGCCACTCTACGCCATCTAATTATATCTCAGCAATTTATATGCGGGCGATCGCACTTAAACCTCCCTCTCTCATCCGATCGAGCCCCTCTCCTCCAACAAAACATCCGCCGCAGCAGCTTAAGTTTCGGACAGCGGGGGAACTGTTGCGGCGATATAATCTATTCTAAATTCCTTGGCGGGGCGATCGTAAACCGCATTTACTAACGCTTGTAAATCTACAATTGGTTCAGTATCACCTGCACGCAAAGGCAACCGAGATGATTGTGAAAATTAAATGCACAAAAGCTTATCATTTGTATTAATTGTGAAACGGGCGTCTCGCCCGTTAAGTGAATCGTGGAACGGGAGAGACGCCCATTAAGTGAATTGTGGAACGGGAGAGACGCCCGTTCTAAAATCTGCGATTAAAATCTCCCTAAAAATCGCCGTAACTGCTAATAGCCCGCTGCAACCTCCCAATCACTTCATCAACCGAAATAGCCCCCAACTCCCCAGAAGCCCGAGTCCGAATATTCAAACTATTCGCCTCAACCTCCTTCGCACCCACAACACCCATCACCGGAATTTTATCCTTCTCAGCATTGCGAATCAACTTGCCCAAACGCTCGCTATCCTCATCAGCTTCAGCGCGAATATTTAGCGCCTTCATCTTCGCTGCCACTTCCTTCGCAAACGGCAAAAACTCCGCGCTGACAGGCAACAACCGCACCTGAATGGGCGCTAACCACAGCGGAAAATCGCCCGCATACTGCTCGATCAAAATCCCGATCAAACGTTCCAAAGAACCGAAAGGAGCGCGGTGAATCATCACCGGACGCTTGCGAGTGCCGTCTTCAGCGACGTATTCCAAATCAAAACGTTCTGGCAAATTATAATCTACCTGAACAGTTCCTAATTGCCATTCTCTATCCAAGACATCTTGGAAAATGAAATCGAGTTTCGGCCCGTAAAAAGCCGCTTCCCCAATTCCCTCAAAATAATTCATTCCCAAAGTTTCCACCGCGCGGCGGATTGCACCTTGAGCCTTTTCCCAAGCTTCATCGGAACCGATGTATTTCTCTAAATTGTTCGGATCGCGGAAACTCAAACGCGCTTTAAAGTTTTTCAGTTGCAGACTCTTGAATACTGACAGAATCAAATCCACGACATTTAAGAATTCAGCATCCAACTGTTCCGGCGTGACAAATAAGTGGGAATCATCCACCGTAAAGCCGCGCACGCGCGTTAAACCGCCCAATTCTCCCGATTGTTCGTAGCGGTAAACTGTGCCGAATTCCGCCAACCGCATCGGCAATTCTCGATAGGAACGCAATTCGCTTTTGTAAATTTGAATGTGAAAAGGGCAGTTCATGGGTTTCATCACAAAACCCTGTTCGTTTGCTGCCGCTTCCTCATCCTCCGCCATCAGCGGAAACATATCTTCTTTGTATTTCTGCCAGTGTCCAGAAATTTTGAACAAATCGACTCTGGCAATGTGCGGAGTCACTACTTGCAAATAACCGCGCTTGATTTGTTCTTGTTTCAAGTAATCTTCTAAAATACTTCTTAAAACAGTGCCTTTCGGCGTCCACAAAGGCAAACCTGGCCCAACTGGATCGGCAAAGATAAACAAGCCTAATTCTTTGCCTAATTTGCGGTGATCGCGCCTTAATGCTTCTTCTTTGCGGTGTTTGTATGCTGCTAGCTGTTCGGGAGTTTCCCAAGCTGTGCCGTAAATGCGCTGTAATTGAGCTTTGGTTTCGTCGCCGCGCCAGTACGCGCCTGCTAGGCTTTCTAGCTCGATCGCCTTTGGATTCAACTCACTGGTATTTTCTAAGTGAGGCCCGGCGCACAAATCCCACCATTCCTCGCCCACATGGTAAAGAGTAATTGGTTCGATCAAACCTTCTAAAATTTCTAATTTGTAAGGTTCGTTAATCTCCTTAATTCTGCGTTCCGCTTCCTCGCGGCTGACTTCTTCTCGAATTACAGGCAATTTACGGTTGATGATTTTGATCATCTCTTTTTTAATGGCTTTTAAATCCTGTTCCGTAAAAGGTTCGGGAGTGTCAAAGTCATAATAGAAACCGTTTTCAATCCAAGGGCCGATCGTTACTTGCGCCTTGGGAAATAACTTCTGCACCGCCATCGCCATAACGTGGGAGGTGGTGTGGCGAATTTTTTTTAGTGCCTCCGACTCACTCGTGCGGGGCAACTCAATCTTAACGGACTCTTCTGGAGGGGACATGGATTCTGAGCTAGACATCGGCTGAATTAGCAATTACTTTAGTTGCAGTTGCTTCTATCTTACTCAGATTGGGACAGCAAGCGCCGACTTCCGACTGGCGGACACTCCGGGAAATTACAACAACGACCCTGATGGTTGCGACGTTTAGTGCGGGACGCACTCCGACTCTCAGAAACCGGCTTTTTTACTATTTCGGTGGGCTGTAACGCGTCTTGCTATGAAAAAACCCGTTTTCTAACCACCCCTGAGCTCGCAAACTAATTTGGCAGAATTTGGGGATTTTGACTCAAAAATCGCTGCTGGCACAGTTAAATTTATTCACACCCACCTGCTAATTGTGGTTAAATTATTGAATTTTTGTTAAAAATATGTTACAATTTGTAAAGACCGTCTAAGACTATAATAGATAAATAACCCAATTTTGATCCATGCTTAATTCCAACTTGCCCGAGCCAGAATTGCTCAAAGCGTTACTGGAACCGCTCTTAGAGGATTTCAATTACTGGTTCGCTCGCTCGGCAAAGCTCTTAGAAACTGAAGAAATTCCCTTTCTCAGCGACGAAGATCAATCAGACTTGCTGGCGCGAGTCAAACAGGCTCAGCAAGAAGTAGGCGCGGCTACAGCTCTATTTCAAGCAACCGGAGGTCAAGTTGGGATTGAAACAGCAGCACTGATGCCGTGGCACCGACTGCTCGCCGAATGCTGGCAAGTATCGTCGCGCTTTCGCTCATTGCAGTCAGCTCACCCAGGAAAATAAGGAAGCGAGTTCAAGTTAAACTTGCACTCAAACCCCAAACCTTTGGAAATGTAGGGGCTGACTTGACAACCTCAAACATATTTCCAGTTAATAAGTTATTACTTGCTGAAACACCTTTGTAAATTGCTGTGTGGCTGTTTAGCCCGGAGGAGAAAATAATGTTGCACCTGCTTTATATTTTAGCTTTTACCGTTCTTGCCTTTCTGGCAGTCGGTAACTTAATCCGCAGTCTAGTCACCGTAGGTATGGAGTCCCAGCGCCCTCAACAATTCATGGCCAATAATCGCCACGCATCCCATCCTCGCTCTCAATCTGTACCCCATCCAGAACTTCTAGACGAACACGGCCACATTGTCAATGAGCCCCTGTTAGTGATGCGTTCGCTGACTGTCCAAGACGCCCGCGAACAATTAGATGCTCTCTACAAATCATCTCCGGGCGGCAGCGACGAAGGGGGCGAACTAGCCTAAGACAACCACAGCGGCAGCATTTATACTTAGGGGCGATGCCTCAAAAAAAAAATAGGATTTACACGCTAGGTGTCCGAAACCCTTTTTCTTCATAGATTTTGGTGAAAATCGTTTCCGCGCTTCATCGGCATAATAATTTTCCGAGCATCCTTGGCATCATTCCGAATCTAACCAGATTGGATATAAGTCCTCAAAATAATTGGCCGTTAGTTTTTAGCTAATGGCCAATTATTTGTGATTTTTGAAAGTTTAATTGTCGATTAGCCCGATCGATCGCCAAAAACCGGTTCGCCAAAAACCGATACAGATGGCACTGATATCAAATACCTCAAGAATAGTATAATGCAAGAGATCCGCAAGCGGTGCCTAACAAGTCTGAATGGTGAGAGTGCTAACGCCCGAATCGAAGCCTGAATAGATGAGTTGGCGTCAAAACCTAGAGGTAAAAACAGGTGACTTTGGGATGAACTCAAGGTCTTGGAGGCATACCTCTGCTTAGATTCGTCTAAATGATATGGCTAGCATGATATGACTTAAACAGTCGTGTTATGAAGCATAAATGTATCAGATACTGAAAAGGGATCGCTCTAAACCTCCTATCGATCCTGTTTTGTCATCGGCAAAAATGCACGTTTAAGGCTAGATGATCGTCCCTATTTCGCTACTGGCAGAACTTCTGCAAGCTTTGCCCCAACTGCGGGCACAAATTTATTTCAAATCTTCCATGACAGCCTTGTCTCACGCGATGGAAGACTTAGTTTTGGCGGGTTCCGACGACGAACCGCTAGTCATTGCCAGCTTTCAGCGAGAGCGCTTCTACCGCCAGGAGGCTCACCGCTACCGGCGAATTGCCTCACGCTCGTCTCAGGTATACGTGCTGGCAGCACCGGAAACTGACTTTAAAAATGCTTCGGAGTGTCACGAAACTGTGGCATTTGCACCGGATGACGGATTAAGTAAAGAGTGGCACTTAGTGGTGCTCGGCCAACACTACTCAACTTGCTTGATTTGTCAAGAAAAAATTGTGCCGATCGACAACCAGGACGATCGCGGGCCGCTGTTGATGGATCAAGCTCGCAGATTTGAAGGAATTTGGACGTTCGATCGCGAGGTAAGCTCCAAAGCGGCCGCATTGTTGCTCGATAGAATTGTCAATTATCGCCCGGAATTGGCCGAAAAGATCGATCGAGCGCGAACTACTTACAAGCTCAAAACACCGAAAAAAACGCGGAAATCCGCCACTTCCAAAGCCGGCAAACCCGACATAAGTACGAGAAAAAACTCAAAAATTCCCAATCCCAAATTGAGCGATGCTTTTACCGAACGCTTAGTAACCTACTTGCAAGCAGGCCAGCACAAACTGCTCAAAGCATACAGCGCCATCGCCGCTCAGGAACGCAAAGAACGCCTCGTAAACTTAATTACCACGGCAATGCGGCAGTCTCTCAACCCGCAAGAAATCGTCGAAGTCGCAGTCCAAGAACTCGGCACTGCCCTGTCGGCAAGCCGATGTTTGATTTATCGGTGCAAGGCAACAGATGTGGCGGTCAAAATCGATCGCGAGTTTTTGGCTCCGGGCGCTAGTTCCATGCTGGATCAGACTTGGCTGTTGCAGGAAAATCAAATATGGAGCGACGCGGTGGCGCGGCAAGAGCGAGTTTACATCCAAGACACATCACAACACCCACTAATTGTCAATACAAAATCCCTGAAAAAAACTGTAAAAAATTGGCAAATTGTCTCTTGGTTAATGGTGCCAGTGCTTTATCAGGGGCGGGTTTTGGGAATGGTGGAAATGCACCAGTGCCGCTCGGTTTTGCCTTGGGAAGAAGACGAAATTGCTTTAGTAGAGGCGATCGCCACTCAACTCGGAGCAGCCTTAATTCAAGCAGAAACCTACGCTCATTTAGAAGAACTCAACCAACAATTAGAAGCATTAGACCGCACACGCAGCAATCTAATTGCCATCACCGGACACGAACTCCGCACCCCTCTTTCTACGATTCAAGTTTGTTTGGAAAGTTTGAACTCGGAACCAGATATGCCGGCCGAATTGCGGCAAATCATGTTAGAAACTGCCCTCGGCGATGCCGATAGAATGCGGAAACTCGTGCAGGATTTCTTAACTCTTTCTCACTTAGAAAGCGGGCGAGTCCAATGGAATGTAGAATCGCTGACGCTGCAAGAATGTGTTGATTTGGCCCTCAGCAGCGTGCGATCGCGCACGGTCGATCAACAGTTACCGGAAATTATCGCCGAGGTGTCGGCAGAATTGCCTTTAGTGCAAGCTGACGGAGAGTGGTTGGTGGAGGTGCTCTCCAAACTGTTAGACAACGCTTGCAAATTCACCACACCTCAAGGAAGCGTGACAGTGCGAGCGAAATGCAACGGTTCTCAGATGGTGGAAGTGCTCGTAGCCGATACGGGGAGGGGAATAGAGGCGAACAGTTTAAAAGTAGTGTTCGATCGATTTTATCAAGAAGAAGGAGCTTTGCGCCGCAGCGCCGGCGGTACCGGTTTGGGATTGGCAATTTGCAAACAGATTGTTGCCGGCTGGGGCGGTAAAATTTGGGTAGATTCCGCAGGAAAAGACCGAGGAAGTGAATTTCACTTTACTATTCCCACTGTTTAGACTCAATTAATACAGCGTATTCCAGGCTTATGAAGTACACCCCAGAAACCGGGTTTCTTTACAGTTCTCGCATTCTTACTGATTCTGTTGCTCGAAACCCGCTTTTTCCGTACTACATCTACATGGAATATACTGTAAAAACCCTGGTTTGTGGGCGTCTGAGCGCGCAAGTATCGATCGAGTTATATCAAATCCGGCTGCACCGGAATGATATCAAATCCGCCCTTCATCGTCGGGCGTAAAGTCGAATCCCGAGGCAAACAAATAATTCGCGCAATTTTCAGTTTTTTGACTCACAGTCAACAGTCAACAATCAACAATGAGTCCGGTGCAGCCGGAATCGATATTAATGGATCGACCGAGATACGATAGTACAGAAAAGTTTTCACTGGAGAACCAGCCTCCGCTGCTACACTCTCTCTCACCCTCAATCCTCACCCTCTTAGATCGGCCTTAAAGGTGATGTAGCCACGCGGTGTTCCGCTTTAAAATCGAAAGTATCAAAGCAGATTCAGGATGCGCTTGCCGTCTTAAACCCGGTTTTGCGACAGAATACCTAGGGAGGTTGCCGAAAATTAATATCAGTTTAAACAAAGAATCCAACTGTAGGTAAGCTGCAAAACGCGATAGTAATCAGTCATGCCGAATCAAAAATCAAAAATCAAAAATCAAAAATCGTATAAGTCTCCTGTACACAAGTCGTGAGATGCTAAAAGCCGATCGAATCTGTTGAGGCACTGCCGACGCCAGTGGTGATTCGTGAAAAGTTGAGAATGTAAATGTTTCGCCCGGACAAAGTTTTTTTCCAGAAGAATACTCAAACCTAGAGGGTAGGAAAATCGATTATGTCACCTACAACCCAGATGAAATCTACTCAACCTATGGCCAACAAGCCGCAACTACAATTAGGTTCTCAAGGTAAAGCGGTATTGGAACTCGAACAACTGCTAACCAAGTTGCAACTTTATCGGCACCCTGCTAAAGGAATTTTTAATAAAGCAGTTGAATTTTCTGTGAAACTGTTTCAGTTTCGGGTTTTCTTGTCGCCGGACGGCATTGTCGGGCCGCTGACTTGGCAGGCGCTTTATACTGCAGCTCCAGTTAATATGCCGGTACTCAGATTGGGCAGTTCTGGGGAAGCAGTCGCTACTGTTCAGGAAGTTCTCAGGATTTCCAAGCACTATGGCGGTAAAATTGACGGCGAGTTTTCTACTTTGACGGACAAAGCTGTTCGGGCATTTCAAAAAAGCTTTGGGATTGAGACCGACGGGATTGTCGATCAAGAAACTTGGACTGCTTTGAGCCAAATTCCGCGTGGCTATGACCCTAATTGGTTCTTGACTTAGGGTTGGCGCTGTAAATTGTTAGATCGTGTGTGGGGGGAGTTGGAGGAATGTGCGATGCTTCGGGTGCGCCACAAGCACCCGAAGCATTGCTGTTTTTTTTATTGTTTTTTCGGAATTCGTGCTTCATAATTCTGTTTTCTAACTTTAGTGGAAATTACCAATTATGAATTATTAATTACTAATTATCAATTATCAGAAAAGATCGATCGCCAAAAAACTGTTAATTTTCCTTACAATTTCGAGAACAGCGTGCAGTCTCGATGATACGATGCCGTAAAAATCCTTTGGATATATCTATGGCCGAACAACTTACTGGACAACCCCCAATCTTCGGCGGCAGCACAGGCGGCTTGCTGACCAAGGCGCTAGTTGAAGAGAAGTACGCTATCACTTGGACTAGCCCCAAGGAGCAGGTGTTTGAAATGCCTACGGGTGGCGCTGCGATTATGCGTCAAGGCGACAACTTGCTGCATCTGCCCCGGAAGGAGCAGTGCATCGCTTTGGGCGGCCAGCAACTGCGGGCTAAATTCAAAATCACCAACTACAAAATTTACCGCGTGTTTCCAGACGGTACTACTGAGTACCTGCATCCCAAGGATGGCGTGTTCCCTGAGAAGGTGAACGAAGGTCGTCCCTACAACGGTAAGATTGACCGCAATATTGGCAGCAATCCAAATCCGGCTAAGCTGAAGTTCAGCGGTAAGAAGACTTTCGATCCTTAGACCATGACTGCATGGCTGAGCAAAACATAGGTAATATTCCCTGTAAGGCTCAGCTTGTAAACTTGTTTTTGCAGTAGTATTCTGACGCAGCAGGCTAAGCCCGCAGCGCCAAAATACTACTGCAAACTTCTAATCTTATTAAAAGTTAATCGTTAAATTAAAAATGAATGTCGTAATCAGGCGAGCGCAGCCTTCTGATATCGATGTTTGCGCTGGCATTACTTATGAAGCTTTTAAAGATATTTCCGATCGCCATCAATTCCCTACAGATTTTCCAACGCTGGATTTTGCAACCGAAATAACGGGCTTGCTAATCGAGAGTCCGGTATTTTTTGGGATCGTAGCCGAGAGCGAGAGTGCGGTTGTCGGCTGCGGGTTTATGGACGAACGCAGCCCGATTCGCGGTATCGGGCCCGTCAGTGTCGATCGAACTTTTCAAGGTCGTGGCACGGGACGCGAAATCATGAAAGCTTTGCTGGAACGCGGACAGGAGGCTGTGGGTATCCGTTTGGTTCAGGAATCTTTTAATATGGCGTCGCTGTCGCTGTACGCTTCTTTGGGTTTTGAGGTGAAGGAACCTTTCGTGTTAATGGAGGGCAAGTTTCGCAGCCAGCCGCAGCATGAGTTTGAGGTGCGGCCGCTCGCTAGTGAGGATGTTGGTGAATGTGCGGCTTTGTGCAAGAAATTATACAGGTGCGATCGAACTAGCGATATTGAGTACGCCCTGAATTTCTTTTCTCCTTGGGTTGCTTGCAAACAAGGTCGGATTGTGGCTTATACTTGTGCGGTGTCGGCTTTGAGCCACAGCGTCGCAGAAACTGAGGCGGATATGCAGGCTTTACTGTTGGGGGCGGCCGCGTCGAACTCCGAAGCACAGGTTTCTTTCCACTTGCCGGTGCGTTACGCAAGTTTGTTTCGCTGGTGTTTGCAAGAGGGGCTGCGCGCGCTCAAACCGATGGCGGTGATGGCAGTTGGCGAGTACCAGCAGCCTCATGGCTGTTGCTTTCCGTCTTTTGTTTATTGATAGTATAGTAAAGTGAGTATATGATATTTCCCGATTTCTCACAATTTTCGGAACTGGCGAAACAAGGCAATTTTGTACCCGTGTATCAAGAATGGGTTGCTGATTTGGATACGCCGGTGTCTGCGTGGTATCGGGTTTGTGCGGGTCAACCTTACAGTTTTCTGCTGGAGTCGGTGGAAGGTGGGGAAAAACTTGGGCGTTATAGTTTCTTAGGGTGCGATCCGTTGTGGATTTTGGAGGCAAGGGGCGATCGCACAACTCAAGTTTACCGTGACGGTTCCGAAAAAGTATTTACGGGTGATCCGTTTGTAGCTTTAACTGAATGTTTGGAGTCTTATCAACCGGTGAAATTGCCGCAGTTGCCGCCGGGAATTGGCGGGCTATTCGGTTTTTGGGGTTACGAGTTAATTAAGTGGATAGAACCGCGAGTTCCCGTGCATCCAGCAAGCGAGAATGATTTGCCGGATGGATTGTGGATGCAGGTGGATAATTTGCTGATTTTTGACCAGGTGAAGCGGAAAATTTGGGCCGTCGCCTATGCGGATTTGCGGGAGGTTGGCGTTGATTTGGCTCAGGCTTATCAGCAAGCGTGCGATCGAGTTGGTAAGTTAGTTCAGAAGCTGCAATCGCCACTTTCGCGGCAATCTACTCTCATAGAATGGACACCTCCCAATAACGGGCAAGATCCCCGTTCCACAACCGGAAATAGAGAATTGGCTTACACTAGCAATATTACGCGTGAAAAGTATTGTGCCAATGTTTTAAAGGCTAAGGATTATATCAAAGCGGGAGATATTTTTCAAGTAGTTATTTCGCAGCGACTAGAGGCTGAATACAGCGGCGATTCTTTTGCACTTTACCGATCTTTGCGTCTCATAAATCCTTCTCCGTACATGGCTTATTTTCATTTCGGAGATTGGCAGATTATCGGTTCGAGTCCCGAGATTATGGTGAAGGCGGAAAATACTGCTGATGGCAAAAAGATTGCAACTTTGCGACCGATTGCCGGCACTCGCCGCCGGGGTAAAACTCCTCAAGAAGATGATGCTTTGGCTGCTGAATTGCTGCAAGATCCGAAAGAAATTGCGGAACACGTCATGTTAGTTGATTTGGGCAGGAACGATTTAGGCAGAGTTTGCCGAAACGGTACTGTAAAAGTTGACGAGTTAATGGAAATTGAGCGTTATTCTCACGTCATGCACATTGTGAGCAATGTGGTGGGAGAATTGGCTGAGGATAAGACTGCTTGGGATTTGTTGAAAGCTGGTTTTCCTGCGGGTACGGTTAGCGGTGCTCCGAAGATTCGGGCGATGGAAATTGTGCACGAGTTGGAAGGTTGTCGCCGGGGGCCGTATTCTGGGGTTTACGGGTATTATGATTTTGAGGGACAGTTGAATAGTGCGATCGCCATTCGGACTATGGTTGTTCGTTCTTTAGGTGGTGATAAACATTCGGTTTCTGTGCAAGCAGGTGCTGGTTTGGTGGCTGATTCTAACCCGGATATGGAGTACGAAGAAACGCTGAATAAAGCCAGGGGAATGTTAGAGGCAATTCGCTGTTTGAAGTAGCGAATAAATATAGGACTCGGCGGTTGAAACCCCGTCTACACGAAACTTTACCCGACGAGAGCGGTTGAAGACTCGATCGCCCCGATGAACCGAACTTTTTCGATCGCCCGCCAACTCGATCGCACTTAAAACTCCTATCCCCCGCCACTAACTCCCTCCAATCGCAGGAAATGCACGGGGCCCGCACCCCCCGCTACCACTGTCACCCCATCAGGCGCGATCGCACAGCAATCAAACCAATTATCTCCGGTGAAACTAGCAATTTCTTTGCCGCTAGCCAGATCCCAGATTCTTAGGGTCTTATCCGATGAAGCCGAAATTACTCGTTTGCCGTCGGGTGCGATCGCGAGTGCCTGTACAAAGCTAAAATCCTCGGTGAGGGTTTGAATTTCCCTGCTGCTGTCTGTGTCCCAAATTTTCAGCGTGTTAAGTTGTGGAACCGAAATCCCTATGAAGCCGTCGGGTGCCATCGCCACTGCATATACATAGCCAGTATCGGTGAGAGTTCTCAGTTCGGTTCCGTTGAGCAAATTCCAGACTTTTACGGTGTTATCGTCTGAAGCCGAAATTGCTGTCAGACCGTCGGGTGCGATCGCGACTCCCCTTACCGAGTTAGTATGACCGGTGAGGGTTTGAAGTTCGCTGCCACTGGCCAAGTCCCAGATTTTTACGGTGTTATCGTCTGAAGCCGAAATCGCTGTCAGGCCGTCGGGCGCGATCGCGACTCCCCTTACCGAGTTAGTATGACCGGTGAGGGTTTGAAGTTCTCTACCTGTCTCGATGTCCCAGATTTTTAGGGTGTTATCGTCTGAAGCCGAAATCGCTGTCCGGCTATCCGGTGCGATCGCGACACCCCTTACCGGGCCAGTATGATCGGTGAGAGTTCTCAGTTCTATGCCAGTGTCTGTGTCCCAGATTTTAAGGGTTTTATCCGATGAAGCCGAAATTGCTCGTTTGCCGTCGGGTGCGATCGCCACTGCTTGTACCCCGAAATAATGGCCGGCGAGGTTACGCCAACATGGCCCCACTATTAAATTCCACCTCAAAGGCCGCAGCCAAGGACTATTTTTCGACTGCTTGGCTTGTTCCAACATCCTCTGAAACTCAGGCTTTTCAAAAGCAAGCAATCTCCCCCATAATTGACCTGCTAATTGCGTTTTATCCCTTTCCAAAATTGGCGCTGACAGGTGAAGTACCTGTTGAATCCAGTAGAGATAAGTTTGACTTTGCTCCGGCCCATCCAACAATTGAGAATCTATCGCTAAATCATAATCCTCAATTAACGCTTGAAGCCCCAACTCATCCAGTTTCGCCTCCATAAAATCGAAATCCGTTAACAACTGGTACAGCTTTTCCCCTTGCCCACTCTCTACTAAATGCCTTGGCAGAGTTTCTAAAGTATAAAGTCGCTTTTCCCGCGACATTTCCCCTAACTCTTGTTTAAACTCACTCATCGTTACAAATCCCTCAACAAATTCTTACAAATCCCTGTTTCTCTATATCTTTCCAATTCTAAGCACTTCTTTAAACTGCGTCAAATCGTCGCGGTGGCTCGATCAAATAAATCTGCTTTGTAACGCTGGATGTAAAATATCAGTTATCGACTTTTACCAAAGGCATAATTATGAATTTTTATATAGTTGACGTGTTTGCCGAGTCAAAATATGCTGGAAATCAACTAGCTGTATTTTGCGGTGCAGGAGTTGCCGAACTATCTGAAGCCCAAATGCTGCTGATAGCCAGGGAAATCAATTATTCAGAAACTACGTTTATTCGATCGCCCGATCCGCGAGATGGCGGCTATGACGTGCGGATATTCACGCCCAAGAAGGAATTGCCCTTTGCCGGTCATCCGACTTTGGGTACTGCGTTTGTGTTGCAGCAAGAGATTATTCGCGAAAATGTCGATCGAGTAATTCTCAATCTAGCCGTCGGTCAAATCCCAGTTACTTTTAATTATCACAATGAATCGGCAGATATTTTGTGGATGCGACAAAACGCGCCTAGTTTTGGTCAAGTTTTATCAGCCGAGACTCTGGCAAATGTCCTGAATTTACAACCCGATGAAATTGATGCTAACTTCCCAATTCAAGAAGTTTCTACGGGAGTGCCGTTTATAATTGTCCCCTTAAAAACTCTCGCCTCGCTCAAAAAAGCTCAAGTCAACTTAGATAAATATTTTGAGCTAGTTGATACAATGGAAGCAAAAGAAATTTTGATATTTTGCCCAGAAACTTACAGCGACATTAATGATTTAAGCGTGCGAGTTTTTGCCCATTCATTAGGAATTCCTGAAGATCCGGCGACTGGCAGTGCTAACGGCTGCTTGGCTGGATATTTGGTAGAATATGCTTATTATGGGGAAGCAAAGATTGATGTCAGAGTTGAGCAAGGTTATGAAATCGATCGACCTTCTTTGCTGTTGTTACAAGCCGCTAAGAGTGAAGGGGAAATAACAGTTTTGGTGGGTGGTAAGGTGGTGATGGTTGCTAAGGGAGAATTTGTGTAGAATATTTAAGGGCAAATTATTAACCGCAGGGCACGCAGCTAGATTTAGAGACTCCTTTGGCGATCGAGATGTTACAATTTTGCTAATATGAGGTAGCTCATATTCATTGATGCGCGTGATTGTTAGGCTAAAAAAGTCATCACTACCAGAGACTTTCCAATGCTGCAAACATTTTCGCGGACTTTAAATGTATCCCCTGACGCTTCTGAAGCCCTGCTTTCACTGCCATTAACCAGCTTGCTCGATTCACCGGAATTCAATCAATTATTAGGAAGTCTCGATACTGCTTTACTCAAAGAAACTTTGCCAACGGCTGGAACTGTTTTAGCTCAAAAGCTGCCGCCTTTTTACGACTGGCTGCAAACGGAACTAGGAATTAAAAACGTCCCTGAAAGTCCAGATCATACTACGAAATGGGTAGTCGGTTTTTTGAAGAATCAAGAAAGTTTAACTCGTTTAGTTGAATTGCACAAATCAATTCCCAGACAGGCATTAGAACGAGCGATCCCTCGTTTAGTTAGCGCCTTTGATGAGGTTCAACCCACCGCTGTAAAGCAAGAATGGGAAAAAGCGATCGCAGCACTTTGCCTGGTTCTAGCAGTCGCAGCGCGGGAAAATCAGCCATCTGCGGCCTGAAGCCATTCTGTCTGAGTTTAAACAAAGCGCTTTTTTCGGAAAATTTGCAATTGAGTGCGATCGATCTGAACGACTACTGGCCGTCGCTTGTTGAGGACGATCGCATTGTGTCTATTTACCAAAAGCAACTGAGCCAATATTGCCAGAATCGCGCGTCTTTTGAGAAACTTGCCTTCAAAACGCGCCATTCGGACGATCGCCTCTTCGATTTTATAACAACAGTTGTTGCCTTTCTGGGAAATCACAAAAATCGTTCCCGGTATGTAATCGCCTTCATTTGCCCAGAAAGCATACCTTTCGCCTAAACTAAAATAGTGAAAAACATTCTTAGCGGTGGAAGTTTTAGCTAACTTTTCCGAAACGCCTAAAGAATTAAAAATTACAGTGGATCTAATATAACCCGGGTATTTTGCTGCTATTTGCTGAGCAACTTTGCCTCCCAAACTTTCTCCGATGATATCCGGCGGATTCCCGCTGTGAAATTGCTGCTTTATCCAATCAATAACACCCACAGTTTGCGCCGATTTTAACTGGCGTTCTAGTCTGGCCATAAATACATCTGGCGTATCTTCCAAAACGCGCTCGAAAGGATACCAAGAACCGTAGCCGCGAATCACTAAAACAGGCGGATTATTGCCAGAAATGGGGAGGCGAATTTCAGCATAAAAACCAGTGCGAGAGTCTTCAAACACTTTTTTTATGATATAATTTCCATCAATAACTTGCCCTTCTTCGTGCCGAATGTAAATTGAAGGATTATTGGGTTTAAAAGTATCGTGCAGTTGGGGTTTTGCAAACTTTTCATACAGGGAATCTAGCAAGTGCCTTCCCGTTTGGCGATCGACAAAATCAAATTCTGTTTTTTTCATTATCTGGTATGGCGGGTGTTACCAACAATATTTAATAAGTACAAAACATCTACATAAACCCGCCACCGGACAACGAATAATCTAAATTAACTTTTACTTGTATCAAAGGGAAAAATGTACCTGACATTTACCGTTGGCTGAGTGAGAGGGCGGGTTTTAGATATTGTCAATTATTAACAAATATTGTAGGTGAAACCCGCCCGCCCTTAGCAAATCACTTTTACAAAACTCGCAACGTGCTAGCAATACTATCGACTGCTTCCAGCGCGCGAATTTCATCGAGTGCTTGTTGAAAATTCCCTTCCCTAACATCGTGAGTTACGACGACAATTTCTGCTAAATCGCCGCGAATTCCCGTCTGCACAACAGATTCCAAACTAACTTTGTGGTTGCCGAAACAAGTGCCGAGTTTGCCAATTACTCCCGGAGTATCGCGCGTCAGAAAACGGGCGTAAAAGCGAGTAACAAGTTCCTGCATCGGAGCAATTTTGCAGTAGTGTTGGTGACTGCAACTCAGCAAAGGATGGGGAATCGGAACAGTTTCGGTTTTCAGGATGGCCGCCACATTCATTATGTCGGATACTACGGCGCTAGCTGTTGGGCCTGCACCCGCGCCGCGCCCGTACAGCATCAATTGCCCGATCGGCTCTCCTTCGACTAAAATTGCATTGTAAACCCCGTTTACACTCGCCAGCGGATGAGTTTTCGGCACAAAACTCGGATGCACTCGAATTGACAGCAGTTCGCTTTCTCCCTCCGCTTGCTTGCCATTGTAGCGCGAGGTTTCTTGAGCAATAGCCAACAATTTAATCACAAATCCCAGCTTGTCGGCGTAGTTAATATCAGCCGCACTAACTTTTCTAATACCTTCACAGTGAACATCTGCTAATTTGATGCGTCCGCCAAAAGCTAGCGAGGCTAAAATAGCAATTTTATCAGCCGCATCTAATCCATCTACATCTGCTGTAGGGTCAGCTTCAGCATAACCTAATTGCTGAGCGTCGGCGAGCACTTCGGCAAAGTCTGCGCCTTCTGTTTGCATCCGCGTCAGGATGTAATTAGTTGTGCCGTTGACGATGCCGGTGACAGTTTTAATGCGGTTTGCACCTAAAGATTGTTTGAGGCTTTGAATGACCGGAATGCCGCCGCCGACAGCAGCTTCTAGCATTACGTAAACGCCTTTTTTGTTGGCGGCCTCGAAGATTTCATTACCGTAGCGGGCGATAACTGCTTTGTTGGCAGTGACGACGTGCTTGCCGCTGGCAATAGCTTGCAGAATGAGCGATCGCGCCGGTTCCAATCCGCCAATCAGTTCTACTACAATATCAATTTCCGGGTCAGTTGCGATCGCTTCTAGGTCAGTTGTCAGCACATTTTCTGGCAATTGTAAAGACCGAGTTCGAGAAATATCGCGCACTCCCACCCGATAGATTTTCAATTCCTGCAACAGCGGATGGCGGCCGTCTGGGGAGAGCAAAATCTCTGCTGTTCCCGCGCCAACTGTACCCAAACCTAACAAACCAATTTTGAAAGCCACGACTTTGACCCGTAGAAACTCAATTAAGCCACAACTATTGTAGGCTATTGGCGTACCGGATCAATGAAAATAGTATTGTAGGGTACGCATTCCCTACCTTATATCAAATCCGTCAACAGTGAATAGTAAATTCGAGTTCATTATTCACTGTTGACGGTTCAGTGTTCACGGTTCACTGTCAACAGTTAACACTGAACCGTCAACATCATTCCGGTGTAACCGGAAATGATATTACAACTCGGAGACAATTGCCATAAAAACAATTGTAGGGCGAGCCAAGCCCACCCTACAAATCAGATTAAATCAGGTAACACATTAATAAGTTTCAACGTGCCAACGGTGTTCTTTCTTCAACTGTTTTTGATAGGCAGCCCAGTCAACGCCGTACTTGCCAGCCGCGGCCGACATTCCCTCATCAATTCCGCCTTCCATACCCTTCAAACCGCAGATATAAGTGTGAGTATTCGGCTTTTGAACCAATTCCCACAATTGGTCTGCGTTCTCTTGAATCCGGTTTTGAATGTACATCTTGCCGCCGTCAGCATTCTTTTGCTCGCGGCTAATTGCATAAGTCAAGCGGAAATTATCGGGGAACTCGCGCTGCAATTGCTCCAACTCTTCCTTATAAAGAATGTTGGGAGTGTAAGCAACTCCAAAGAACAACCAAGCTAAACCTCTGAATTTGTAATCGGGATTGTTTTCTTTAAACATCCGCCACAAATAAGCCCGGAAAGGAGCAATACCCGTACCGGTACCCATCATAATCACGGTGGCTTCCTCGTCGTCGGGCAACAGCATTTCCTTGCCTACCGGGCCGGTGATTTTGACATCATCTCCAGGTTGCAAACCGGTGAGAAAAGTCGAACAAACACCAAAAACTTTTTCACCAGTTTCTGGGCTTTTGTACTCTAGGCGGCGGACGCACAGAGAGACTGTTTTGTCGTCTACATCGTCTCCGTGACGGGTGGAGGCGATCGAATACAGCCGAATTTTGTGAGGTTTGCCGTTTTTATCCGTGCCCTCAGGAATAATCCCGATACTTTGACCTTCGAGATAGTGCAAATTGCCTCCCGAAATGTCAAATTTGACGTGACGGACTGTACCTTCGCCGCCTTCTTTGACCAATTCTTCTGTAGAAATGCACTTACCAATATAGGGATTGGCCGGCTTGTAGAGGTTAACAGGAACCTGAACTTTTTCCTTGGCTTGAGTCATGGGCTTAGTTTTTTCTCCAGATTTCTGACTCTGTAGCCCTGCTTCTGGTGCGACTTTGCCATTTGTTTCGGGAGCGCTGTTTGAGGGGCGGATGCTGACAATTCTTCCACCCATCCGAGCAATCCGGCGCATTTCCTGATTCATGCGCTCGTAGGGTACGGAGATAAATACGCTGCCGCTACGGCGAATCGGGTTACTTATTTGGTCAGTTGCTTGGCTCTGACGCATACCCTCCACTTCGTAAACAAAGATGCGGCTGCCTGATTCTGAGTTGGCCGCCACACCAGATATGCTTGGGCTGTACATTTGTTGCTTGTCCTTCACGATACAGAGTTATAAAGAAAGAGAATGTGACGTTAGACTCAATTTACTTTTTTCTTAAGGCCATCGGGACTAATTGGCCGCGCCAATTTTTGGGCCTCGCCACGCCGGCGGGAGTGTTGAAGTTGCGATCGCTCGCGTATCAAATCCCTACTAGCCGAACGCCGCGCTCACCGAGCCCGCTTTGCGTTCGGCTGTTGACCTATAGCTATTGTTGTCTGCGTACTGCCAATATTTTACCCGATCGGGGGATCTGCCCCGATAAGTCCTTCTTATTTGGGGAGCGCCCCACCAGAGAAAGGAAGATTCGAGCAGTTTAATGAGGTTGAGCTTGTAGGGGGCGGACGCATTCTGGTAAGATTAACCGCTAAAGTTAGTATTAATTACTTGCCTTGAAGATTGCTTGGGTCTTTCCGGGCAGGCAGTCAACTCACTGCTGTATGCTGGTGAGAACTCGATCCTCTCGGGGTAGCAAAGCAGCACAAAGCCTGCTTGCCGCTACCTGCGGGCTGAAATTTTGTGGAATCTAGACTTGAGTTAGTTAGTAAACAGTGATTTTGTTAGAGGGAAACTATGACCAGTAAGCCGGATCGCGTGGTTTTAATTGGCGTTGCCGGAGATTCCGGATGCGGAAAATCTACTTTTTTACGCCGATTGACAGATTTATTCGGGGAAGATTTCGTAACTGTAATCTGCCTCGACGATTATCACAGTCTCGATCGCAAGCAGCGCAAGGAAACAGGGATTACAGCCCTTGACCCCAGAGCGAACAATTTTGACCTGATGGCAGAGCAAATGAAGGCGCTCAAAGAAGGTCATGCGATCGACAAGCCGATCTACAACCACGAAACCGGTATGATCGACCCGCCCGAAAGGGTAGAGCCGAATCACGTGATTGTGATTGAGGGGCTGCATCCGCTGTACGACGAGCGAGTTCGATCGCTCATCGACTTCAGCGTCTACCTCGACATCAGCGACGAGGTAAAAATTGCTTGGAAAATCCAGCGCGACATGGCGGAACGGGGCCACCGTTACGAAGACGTGCTGTTTGCGATCAATGCTCGCAAACCGGATTTTACCGCCTACATCGACCCGCAAAAGCAATATGCTGATGTGGTAATTCAAGTGTTGCCGACCAACTTGATCAAAGAAGACAAGGAGCGGAAGGTTCTGCGCGTGCAGATGATCCAGCGCGAAGGCATCGCCAATTTTGAGCCTGCGTATTTGTTTGACGAAGGTTCAACAATTAACTGGGTTCCTTGCGGCCGCAAGCTGACTTGTTCTTATCCCGGAATTAAGATGTACTACGGGCCTGATGCTTTCTACGGCCACGAAGTCTCGATTTTGGAAGTAGATGGTCAATTCGAGAATCTCGAAGAAGTTATTTACATCGAAAGCCATTTGAGCAAGACTTCTACGAAGTATGAAGGCGAGTTAACTCACCTGTTGCTCCAGCACCGCGAATATCCTGGTTCCAACAATGGAACTGGTTTGTTCCAAGTGTTAGTCGGATTGAAGATGCGGGCGACTTACGAGAAGTTGACTGCGAAGGAAGCGAAAGTGGCTGTTAGTGTTTAAAACGCAGACATGAAAGATTTGAGAGGCGCAATTGCGCCTCTTTTTTTGTGGAAAAATGAACCGCAGAGGGCGCAGAGGGCGCAGAGTAGAGTTAGGGGAGTGTGTTTGGAAGTAGAGAGGTTAAGAAGGTTTTCCCGGCTTGATTGAGGTCGCTATCTAGGGAAAAAGTTAGACTGCGAACTCGGATAGCGCCATGTTTTATGTCTAGTGGCTTTGTGAGGTTTTGCGGGTAAACGAGAATTGCATTTTGGCAATTTAAGGCATTTGCGTAAGCAACTATTTGATGATAGTCATTATTGGCTACTTTATCGGGAGCTTTGTATTTTGTATCGAGGACGTATTGGACTTTTTTTGTTTCACTATCGCCTAGGAGTAAGTCAATGCGATCGAAATAGTTTTGGTCATGGGTGACTCGGTGTTGTTGTTTGACAAAAAAGCCTTTTGGTGTATTTGCTTTGAGCCATTCAGCGACAAATTGTTCATATAAATTAGCCATGTCTATGAGAAAAGGGAGCATTTCGCGATCGCCAGTTTCGTGACTAGGCCCTGTGTTATCTAAAAAAAATCGACATAAAGCGTGTAAAAGTTGATAATCTTCATTCAAACGGTGATAATTTCTATCAATACAAGCTTCTGATTTAAAAGGTTTTAATGTAACAAATCCTTGGAGTGCGTGAAAGGCTTTTCGCACAGTGGATGAAACAGATTCACGGCACAAACCGCTGCGGCCAATGATGAAAAGAGTCCAAGCGAGTATTTGATTGTCGTCGATATCGCCTGTTTGTTCGTTATAGTGGCATTTTAGTTTAACATCCCAAGGTTTTTGCAGGGCTGACCGCAAATCGACGCGACCGCGAATGTAGGCGAGTCTTTCTGTTTTGGATAAGTAATCGCGATATAATCCTTTGCGACAGCGTTCTAGAATTTTTTGGGCAAGAAGGTTAGCTAATCTCTCGTAACTTTGTTCTAAAAATTGGCACTGAATCGCTCCTTGGGGAAATTTTATCTTAAGTTTGTAGGCATACTCAAGCATTCCGAAGAGGTTGTTTATGGAAACCTTGGGGCGGATGGCGATGTGACATTCTGGAGTGATTGGAATGTTGCCCACTCTGCCTTTAGATTTTAAGTGCCATTGATATTTTGTTTTAAAGTTGGGAAATTCTATATCGATTTCCTTGCCATAATTATGGTGTATTTTTTGCCCTACAGATTCGGGGATGGAGTATTGTTCAAAAGTTGCTAATTGATATTCTGTAAGTTCGATAATTCGGCGGGATTCTGGTTTCATAATTGTGGTGGATCCAGTAACGCCACTGTCTCGGCGTTAATGACGGCGTTAGATTGTCAATAGCCCAACCTTTTCTTGATTTTATCCCAGATAAACTCATCCCTTTTTGCCTGGTTATCAAAGAAGTATTCTTCGAGGTATGGCTCAATTTCCATTTGCCAAATGTCTTTTATAATATCTTCATTTAATGGGTTGGTCAAAAAGAAGGAGATTCCTAGTTCATAATGTTTGTTGTTAATGGCCTGATTGACATCTTCTAGAATGGTAGTTAATTTATCAACTGGAAAACCTGTTTTCTCTCTGTGGTGATACTGTCGCAGCACTTCATAGTTTGGATAGACGGGAATGAATGCGAAGCGGCGGCGGAGTGCGTTATCGACTAAGGCAATAGAACGGTCTGCGGTGTTCATTGTGCCAATAATGCGGACATTTGTAGGGATTTTAAATGGTGTACCGCTGGCTAGTATAATAGAGCGTTTTGTGTCTTGTCGGTCATCTAGAAGATACATTAACTCGCCAAAGACTTGAGAGAGATTGGCGCGATTAATTTCATCAATAATGAGAACGCAAGTGTCTTTATAGGCTTTGGCTTTTTCGCAGAATTCTAGGAATTTACCGGGAACTATTGAGTAGGTTAATTGTTCGTTTTGAGTTGTTGGGCGGAGGCCTTCGATAAAGTCTTCGTAGGTGTAGGCGGGATGAAATTGGATAATGTCTGAGAAACCATTACCGCCGCCGTCACCGATTAAATGTTTGGCTAGTTTTTCGGCTATAAAGGTTTTTCCGGTTCCGGGTGGGCCTTGGATGATGGTTTGGCCTTTGCGGTGGATGGCGCGTATATAGCGGTTTAGTTCTGTTTCGTCAAAGCCAGTTTCTTCGGCACACTTGGATAGAGTATATTTGGGATTTAGCTTAGATTCATTGACTAAGGAATACAAGTGGTCATTGATAGCTGTCTTTTTATCATCTAAAGTTGCCAGCAAAATCAGATCGATGTGATTGAGAAAAAATTGTGCTATTTGATGGCTTAACTGACTGGTAGATAGGTTAATTAATTCATTTTTAGTAATGAAAACCTCATTGTTTGACACATCGAGCATATCATATTTATTTCTGTTTTTAATAATAACTTTTTCGAGCTTATCAGCTTTAGTTTGCAAAATATTAATAAAAATGGAACGATAGATTTCTTGGGAATAGCCAAAGGTAATATAATTACGATTAAGGCGGATATAGCAAAGTTTAAAATAGCCAAATTCCTTCTCTAATTCACCTTCATTCCATTTTGCATCTCCCGGCAAGGCAGAAAGCTGTGATGGTAGTTTAGCCGACACTAAATAGCACAGCCTATTAAAGGGTTCCTCTACATATTCAACTAATTTAGCGTAATTTCTATAAAGTAGAGAAAGCGAGAATTGACGTTTATTTTCCCAATAGCCTATCAATTCAAAAGTATACAGTGAGAAGAGGTATTTAGGAGATATGGTATCATATTTCATATTTCTAAATCTATTTGTTTGAAAATCATTGTCGCCCAGATTAATCATAGGTTTTATTTCTTCTTCTAGATCAATAATTTCACCTTGAAAGTAATGAGCTAATTTGAGAGCAGCTTGTCTAACCTCATCACCTTCTATTTCTTCCCATCTTTCAGCAATCATATCTATTTCCATTAGCTCATTTAGAGTTTCAGTCTCAGCCCGGTCAAATGTGTCATCTTCCTCACATAAATCGTAGTCGGGCTGAATACTTTGAATACTTTTTTGGATAGATTCAGACAACTTTAATGTACTCCCAAAATTTTCTATGAGGATTGCTACTACATCTCGACGCACATTGTTGATCAAGTCGATTATTTCTCTGTCTAAATCATAGGCATAAATTTTATTTTTAGGAATTCTATTTTTATAATCGTCATCTATTACTTGTTTTAAATTGCCAATATTGATTCCCAAAAAATCAGCAACATCCCAAAATTTTTCATAACCAACCATTCCTAATCCGCTATATTCAGCGTATACATAAAAAAGAGCTATACAGTAAAGTGATGCCTGAAAGTATTCAATTTGAGTGCGATAATTAACAATTCCTGATTTGACAAATGATTTCCACGCATTCTCCAGCCATTCTAAGACTCTAAACTTGGCTCGTTCTTCGGTATATTCATCAATTAATCCCCATTTATATTCGGGAATAAATTTATAAAATACTTCATAGAAATCCAGGAATTCGCATATCATAGATTCCATGCTATCTTCTATCTCAGACCAGGTAATAATATTTGTGTAATTCATGATCGATACCCTAAAAACAAAATAAAGCTGCTGTATCAAAAACGACTTATTTCATTAATGTCGTCTTTTTCTTTAACCCCCCTCCACTTCCAACCTCTACAAGTACCTATAATTTTAAAGTTAACACCGTCAAAAAGCAATTTTTAAAACAATCAGTGCTAACCCTTAATTATTGTACTTTTTTCTGTAGATAATATTAACAGGACTTATGTATGTCTGGTCAAAAACCAGGTTTATGCGTCAATATCTCTCGGATAAATCCACGATTTTTCGGAGAAACCAGTTTTTTTTTGCCTTAGTCCTAATTAATTAACTTATTGTAGCCGATCGCCCTTCCCGACACCAGATATCTGAGATGCGATCGCATCCCCCATCCTTACCCTCATCAATTGCTCTGCCAAACCAGTAACACTGGCAAAACCTCTAACAACAGTTGCCGGAAAATTTAAACTTGTGTCGAAATTATCTAAACGTGCTATATTCAATTCCGTCAACCCTGAACTGTGCTTTCAGGTAATGCAAATTTACACACGAGTCAACTGAATGCTCTCTACTTTTAAGAAATTAGCTTCAATTGCAATCATCTTTGCCGCCCTAAAACTTTTACTTAATTATCCGGTTTTCAGAGAAATAGAAAATTATATCGCAAATAGAGACCCAGCAAGTGCTACCTTAGACACTGGAAATCAGCCGCAAAAATCCAGCAGCCCGCCTCCGGTACCTCCCAAAAAATCACCGGAGCAAAAGTTTGATGTAGTAGTATATGGTGATGAAGTACCGGGGATATGTGCGGCGATATGGGCTAAGAAAACTTTAGGCGCAAAGGGCAAAGTTGCGATCGTGCGATCGAACTACGGAAGAGATCCTTTGGGCGGCTTACTCACCCGCGGCGGTTTAGCTTACATCGATTTAGATAAAATCCCCGGTTGGTATCGCCAACCCTACGCCCAATGTTTTAAGGAGTTCTTAGATAAAGCCAATGCGCGCGAATCTTGCTTAGATCCAAAAAAGGCAGATCAAGCTCTCAGGCAAATGCTTTCAGCAGCAAAAGTCAGAGTTATTTCCAACTCAACCCTTACTCCCCACGTCGTAGATAAAAAAATCGAATATGCCGAAGTAAAAGGCAGCAATCTAAAAATTAAAGCCAACTCTTTTATTGACGTAACTCAAGACGCAGAATTGGCTAGAAAAGCAGGATTATCTTATTATACAGGATATGAATCTCAAAATATCAAATCAAAAAATGAAACTTTAGCAGTCTCTGTAGTTCCGAGAATTACAGGTATAACGATGTCCGAATTCCGCAGAATAGAAGATGAAATTCTTTACAACAGATCTTTAGTAAAAAAGATTAAAGAAAGCATTACAAAATCTAAAGATCCGGCCAGTACCAAATTCTGGCTGAGGAATTTCTGGAGTACGATTTATCAGCCATATACAGACGGCTACGATATCAGAAGCGTAGCCATAGGCGCAGCGTATCACATAGACAGAAATCTGCCATTTAGTCAAAATAAAGGATTCTTTTTTGATAAAGGCAATGTCTGCGTTTATAACAAAAATGTGCTCTCCTGGAACGGGTTTCTGTTTAAATACCAAGTTCACCAAATCATGAAGATGGAAGCTAACGGCAGAAAACCGACTCCTGAAATGATTAAAGAAATGTCACATCTCCAACACTGGCTACAAAAGAAGTCTGGTAAAGATGTGAGAGTATTTATTCCCGACGAGATTTATATCAGGCAAACTTTGAACGTTCGCGATGTGATAGATCCGCTGACGGGGAAGGAGATTATCAAAGGAGGAACAGTACCCGAAAAGTCGATCGGCAGTTTTTCCTACGATTTCGATATGCGGGGCGGAGTCAAGAATTTATCTGCGAGAATTCCGCCGCTGCCAGTCTATAATTTCGGGATAGAAAGCGCTTTGGCTAGCAAAGTCAAGAATTTAGCAATTGTCGGGCGATCGTCCGGTTATGTCGGTATGGCTGTATCCGTCGGGCGAATTGCGACGGTGAATATTTATCAAGGACAAGGTGTGGGCGTGGCGGCTGCCTTGGCTAGCAAGTTCGGCGTACCTCTGAATTCGATTACTTCGGCTGAGACGAAAAAAACTCTGGAGACTTTAACCGGGAAAACTACGTATTTGTCGGGGAGAGATACGAGTTATGGAGTTGATTATAAGGAGGTGAAGTAATTAAAGATATTAAGAGGATTTAACCGCAGAGGGCGCAGAGGGCGCAGAGAGGGGAGGGATGAGAGGTTTATTTAGGAGAGGATGAGGCGGCGGATTCCTTCTTTTAAAAAGCGGACATTGAAGTTGATGAGAAGACCGAGAGGATAACCAGTCATTTTCAGATATGATATAACTTGAGCCTCATGGATAGGAAGTATAGTTGGGACTGACTTTAATTCAACTACAAGAGTGTTGGCAACCAGCATATCGTATCTGCCTTCCCCAACCACAACACCTTTATAAGTTACATTTACTGTAGGTTGAGGTTGAAAAGTAATTCCCCGGCGCGAGAGTTCTTCACGCAACGAATTCTCATATACCGCTTCCAAAAACCCCGGCTCCAACTCCTTATGAACCTCCATTGCTGCCCCAATCACAGCATAAGTCAACTCATTCAGATCATCTTCCAACTCTCTTCTCTCCTCTTCTCAAACCAATCATCACAATCATAATCTCAAACCCTCCCAACACTCTTCCCTCTGCGCCCTCTGCGCCCTCTGCGGTTCAAAACTCTTCTCTTCCCCCCGCTGTGGCACAATCTTATATATAAAACCTGCACCCTCTGGCCAATGACCGCAAACCTACCACCCCAATACGACCCCAAAGCCACCGAAGCCAAATGGCAAAAATACTGGGAAGACAACCAAACCTTCAAAGCTGACCCAGAAGCCGGCGGCGAACCCTACTGCGTCGTCATCCCGCCGCCCAACGTGACCGGCAGCCTCCACATGGGACACGCTTTTGAAGAGACGCTGATTGATGTCCTCGTCCGCTATCACCGCATGACTGGACGCAATACCCTGTGGTTGCCGGGAACGGATCATGCTAGCATCGCAGTTCAAACTATTCTCGAAAAGCAACTCAAAGCAGAAGGCAAAACTCGCCACGATTTAGGTCGAGAAAAATTCTTGGAACGGGCCTGGGAGTGGAAAGCTGAATCGGGCAATACTATTACTAATCAATTACGCAGTTTGGGCGTGTCTGTTGATTGGTCGCGCGAACGCTTTACGATGGATGAAGGCTTATCCGCTGCGGTTTTAGAAGCGTTTGTCCGCCTGTACGATGAGGGGCTGATTTATCGCGGCAATTACCTGGTGAATTGGTGTCCGGCGAGTCAGTCTGCTGTGTCGGATTTGGAGGTAGACCAGCAGGAAGTTGAGGGCCATTTGTGGCATTTCCGCTATCCTTTGACGGACGGTTCTGGTTATTTGGAGGTGGCGACGACTCGGCCGGAAACGATGTTGGGCGATACTGGGGTGGCGGTGAATCCACAGGACGATCGCTACAAACATCTTATCGGTAAAACTGTCACTTTGCCGATCGTAAATCGCGAAATCCCAATCATTGCTGATGAGTTTGTCGATCCAACTTTCGGAACTGGTTGTGTCAAGGTGACTCCCGCCCACGATCCGAATGACTTCGAGATGGGTAAGCGTCATAATTTGCCGTTTATTAACATTATGAATAAAGACGGCACTTTAAATGAAAATGCCGGAGAGTTCCAGGGACAAGACCGATTTGTTGCCCGGAAAAATGTGGTGCAGCGGTTAGAAACTGACGGGGTTTTGGTTAAAATAGAAGATTACAAGCATACAGTTCCCTACAGCGAACGCGGCAAAGTCCCGGTCGAACCGTTGCTATCTACGCAATGGTTTGTGAAGATCGATCCTCTTTCTCAACGCGCTTTAGAAGCATTAGATCAAAGTAACTCACCAGTCTTTGTTCCTGACAGATGGACAAAGGTTTATCGCGATTGGTTGGTGAAGCTGAAGGATTGGTGTATCTCCCGACAATTGTGGTGGGGACACCAAATCCCGGCTTGGTATGCTGTTAGCGAAACTCAAGGAGAAATTACTGATACAACGCCGTTTGTGGTGGCGAAAACTGAAGCTGAAGCTCAGGAAAAAGCTACGGCTAAATTTGGTAAGGACGTGCAGTTAGCAAGAGATCCAGACGTATTGGATACTTGGTTTTCGTCCGGGTTGTGGCCTTTCTCAACTATGGGATGGCCGGACGAAACTAAAGATTTGGAGTTTTACTATCCGACAGCTACTTTGGTTACTGGTTTTGATATCATCTTTTTCTGGGTTGCTAGAATGACGATGATGGCAGGACATTTTACTGGAAAGATGCCTTTTGATACTGTTTACATTCACGGTTTGGTGTTGGATGAAAACGGTCAAAAAATGTCTAAGAGTAAAAACAACGGTATCGACCCGCTGCTGTTGATTGGCAAGTACGGTACTGATGCTTTGCGCTACACTTTGGTTAAGGAAGTGGTTGGGGCCGGTCAAAATATTCGCATGGAGTACGATCGCAAAACTGATGAATCGAAATCGGTGGAAGCTTCGCGGAACTTCACGAATAAGTTGTGGAATGCGGCCAGGTTTGTGATGATGAATTTGGAGGGACAGACTCCGCAACAGTTGGGAAGTCCTTCTGGGGGAGGTGGTTTGGAATTGTGCGATCGCTGGATTCTTTCTCGCTATTATCAAGTTGTGCAACAAAGTCGCAATTGTTTGGAAAATTACGGTTTGGGGGAAGCGGCGAAGGGACTTTATGAGTTTATTTGGGGCGATTTCTGTGACTGGTATATTGAGTTAGTCAAGTCTCGCTTGCAACAGGATGCTGAACCAAATTCTAAGAAAGTTGCACAGCAAACTTTTGCTTTTGTGTTGGAAGGGATTCTGAAACTGCTGCATCCTTTTATGCCGCACATTACTGAGGAAATTTGGCACACTCTGACTCAAACAGGTGACGATAAATGTTTGGCTTTGCAAGCTTATCCTGAAGCCGATATCTCGCTAATTGATGCTGAATTAGAACAGCAGTTTGAGTTGTTGTTCGGTACAATTCGCACTATTCGTAATTTGCGGGCCGATGCTGATATCAAACCCAGTGTGAAGGTGACGGCGATTTTGCAAAGCGAAAGCGAAAAAGAACGCCAAATCATCTCAGATGGAGGCGTTTATATTCAGGATTTGGCAAAAGTCGAAAATCTGACAGTTACTGCTAGTGTGGATGCAGATTTGGGACAGACAATTGCTGGGGTTGTCGGTACTGTGCAAGTATTGATTCCTCTGGCTGGGGTGGTCGATTTGGCGGCTTTACGTGCTAAGTTAGAGAAGAAGTTGAGCAAGGTGGAAGCTGAAATTAAGCATACTGCGGCGCGCTTGACTAATCAGAAGTTTGTGGATAAGGCTACTCCTGATGTGGTTCAGGGGGCGAGGGATGCTTTGGCGGAAGCCGAAAAACAAGCGGAGATTTTGCGCGATCGGCTAAAGGTGTTTTAATGGTTGACTAGCGATCGCGGAATATGATTTGAATATGTGGGTATACGACCCAACTCATGAGGTGATTGTGGATTGGTGCAGTGTTTCCAGCACTGCATCAAGGCGTACCCGATCTGATAAAATTGTTTTTGGCTATAGGATTAATGATCTCGCAATCCTTATGTTTCAACACAACCTAGTCTGAAATCCCTGTCTAGCAATGGTTTAATAGATTATAGTCATTTAACAGACTTACTTTAGGGAGCGACAAGCGCCCTCTGAAATAATTTACTTTAGTTTACTTAAACAATCATTCAATTCCCCTACCAACCATTCTTTCTCAGCTTGCGGCAAAAATAAGCCAAAACAATAGTTACGCGACTTGGCGCGAATCCCGCAAAAAGTCATCGATTTTTTGAGCAATGGCAGATGAATTCCGCTCAACTTTACCCGCTGGATATCTTGAGGGCTGATTTGAATTGGTCTTGGTCTAGTGAATAGATAATAATCTATCCAACACAAGCACATCAAAGCATAAAATACGGTAAATATTATTACAGCTATGATTGATATAAATACAAATAGCGGAAATAATTTACCTAGCCAGTCGGCTACAGTGTATTTAAACAAGCTAACTGTCGAGCCCAGCGGTACGGGTCTCACCCCTAGTAATAAGTGGAAAATTGGAAGGAGCAAAGAGCAGGGAACTAAAACTTTACAAGTCAGATGAATGAAGTGGAAAAACCCTTTGAGTCTGCTAGGTGAACGATCGGGGTGTATATGGATGAATAACCACCGTTTCGCGTCAATTAAAGTAATTCGGGATTGTGGCGAGCGCTTAAACATTTTTTCGGGATTAATCCCGCTTGGCTGTTCCCCTCGCAGCGCTAATAAAGCATCTTTTGCTGATTGAAATCGATCTTCAACTGCGGGTTCAATTATCTGATCTAACCACTCGGCAAACTCTGTAGAAATAGAGACGCGATCGCGGAATTTTACCTTCAGCTTTTGTCTGGGTAAATCCGATGGAAATTTCTGGGTTAACAGGAAAAGCAGCGTTGTTCCTAATCCATACAAATCTGTTGATAATACAGCTTTTCCTCGGAATTGTTCTGGTGCCATGTAACCGTAGGTCCCGACAACGGTACTGCCTCCAGTAACGGTATGATGGTAAGTATTTTGAACTGCGCCAAAATCAACTAGGAAGACTCGCCCATTTTTTTGCAGAATAATATTTTGGGGTTTAATATCTCGGTGGATTGCAGGAGGTAACAGCGATTGCAGGTAAGCTAGAATTTCTAGCAATTGATAGGCGATATGACGAACTTGAGCTTCATTTGGTTTCCAGCCATTTTCTATCCACTGTGCGAGAGATTTTCCCGGTGCGAGTTGTTGGGCGATATAAAAACAACGATCTTGGGAAGTATCCACTTGAAAGTAGTCAATGTAGCGAGGAATTCCCGGATGATTCAATCCCGATAAAGTTTTTGCTTCTCGTTCAAATAACTCGATTTTCTTCCATTCAGTTGTCAGGCGCAGGGATAAAGCTTTGAGTGCAACTTTTTGATTGCTGTTTAAATCTACAGCAGCATAGGTGATTCCAACTCCACCCTGTCCTAATTTACCGATTATGCGATATCTTTCAGCAATGATTTTTTCCGATCGTTGTAGTGTTTCCATATTTTTCTGCCTGGGTTGATTGTGGATAATTAATAGGTTGCACCGCGAGATCTGAGTATTTTAACTGTTGGTTTTTGGTCTGGGTTCAAGTTAGTTTCTGCTATCTTGAGCGGGGTTTCGCCATAGCAGTTTTTAGTGTCAAGTCTTGCACCTTTAGCAATCAGTAACTCTAAGATTTCTACAGTGTCATAATGTGCGGCTTTGTGGAGTGGAGTTGTGTTACACATATCTCTATTATTAACATCGGCACCGTTTTTAATTAGCAGTGCAGCAATATCATTGTGTCCGATCGCGATCGCTTGATACAATGGAGTTTGACCGTTCGCATTTCTAGCGTTAACCCTTGCGCCATTAGCAATTAGCAGTTCAGCGATATCTTGAGAGCCTTGAGCAACAGCAAGATGCAGGGGAGTTTGAAGCAAGTTATTTTTGGCATTAACGAATGCACCTTTGGCAATGAGTTGTTTGGCTGCATCCTTAAGTTTGAAATCGACAGCGATATGCAGTAAAGTTCTGCCATATTCATCTTCACTATTAACATCTGGGTGTTTACTAATCAGCAGCGCCACTGTATCCTGAAGTTTCAGGTCTACGGCGATATCCAGTGGAGTTTTTATTTGATTATCCTGGATATTAATTTCTGCACCTTTAGCAATCAGCAATTTTAAGATTTCTACAGTGCCATAATGTGCGGCTTTGTGCAGTGGAGTTGTGCCAGATCCATCTATATTATTGACATCTGTACCGTTGTTAATTAGCAGTGCAGCAATCTCATTGTGTCCGATCGCGATCGCTCGATACAATGGAGTTTGACCGTTCTCATTTCTAACGTTAACCCTTGCACCATTAGCAATTAGCAGTTCAGCGATATCTTGAGATCCTCGCTCGACAGCTAGGTGTAACGGAGTATTTCCAGATTTGTCCCTAGCATTGACATCCAGCATTAGCAAAGCAGCAACTTCTTTTGTGGTTGCAAAGTGCAGTGGAGTTCTTCGATAGCCATCGCGGATCGCCACATTTGCACCGTCTTTAATTAGCTGTTGTACCAACTCCTTAAAGCCTATTTTTGCTGCGTTATGTAATAAAGCTGTACTCTTGCCATATTGGGCATTGTCTTCTTTGATGTTAATTTTTGCGCCCGCAGCAAGTAGTATTTGTGCGATCGCCTTCGATCGCGCCGTATGTAGAGGAGTCAAGCCATTTGTGTTTTTGGCATTGACATCCGCACCTTTAGCAATCAGCAACTTGGCCATTTCAGGCGATCGGGCAAAGAACAGAGGAGTTCCATCAAAATATTGACTTCCTGTCCTGGCGTTAATATCTGCACCTTTAGCAATTAGCGTCTGTGCTACTTTTATGCGATCGGACAAAGCAGCGCTGTGTAATGGGGTCCAGCCATATGCAGCCTTAGCGTTGACATCTGCACCTTTGGCAATTAACAATTCTGCCACCTCTTTTGAGCCAGCAAAGTGTAGTAAATTCTCACTGCCTATCCTGCTATTGGCACTAATACCAAGATCCAGATAATGCCTAATAGTGTTAGTATCTCCCTGGCTGGCAGCCTCGACAACTGCATCGGGGGTAAATCCAATCCGGTTGAGGATGGGATATTTAAAGTGATTTAAAACAGCAACAGTAGCAATAGCAGCAATTCCTATTTTGAGGCGTTTTTCCCATTGCATCGATCGATCGGATTTAACGCTAACTATTCGAGGATGGCGCAGCAATTCAAGCGCTTCTTGTGCCGATTCAAAGCGGTTTTCTAAATCTGGCGCGATCGCTTCTTCTAACCAATCGGCAAATGCTGCTGAAATCTGAATTTGAGAGCGAAAATCTTTCTCTAGTATATTTGTTGGTAATTCGGCGGGAGAACGATGGGTTAGTAAATACAACAATGTCGCTCCTAAACCATATAAATCTGTTGCAGGTACGGCTTGTCCGAGAAATTGTTCTGGAGCCATATAACCATAGGTTCCAACTACGGTACTTCCTCGCATTAAAGTATTGTAATAAGTGTTTTGCACTGCTCCCAAATCTACTAAGCAAACTTCCCAGTCTTTTTGTTGATGGGAATCGATCGGCGATTTGAAAACAATATTTTCGGGTTTAATATCCCGGTGGATAACAGGTGGTGTCTGTGAATGGAGATAAACTAAAATCTCCAAAATTTGTGCAGCAATGCGTTGAATTTCGGATTCGCTAGCGTGCCAGCCATTTTCGACTAAACTTGCTAGAGATTGCCCTTGGGCCAGTTCTTGTACTATATAAAAACAACGGTTATCGGGAGTATCGACATAAAAATAATCCAAATAACGCGGAATTCCCGGATGATTCAATTTTGATAAAACATTGGCTTCTCGTTCAAATAGTTCCAGAACTTTCCAGTCATTCATCTTCTGTAAAGACAAAGCTTTGAGTGCGACTCGCTGGTTTGTTTTGAGGTCAACGGCTTCATAAGTTGTGCTACTACCGCCTTCTCCGAGTAGCTTTTTAATTTGATAGTGTTTGACTAAGTTATGGGGAATTTGTTCAATAATATCCATAGCATTATCCTGGGTTGATGAGGACCAACAAACATTTTCTATTTGGGTTTTTGCAACCCAGATTTTGAGAAATTTATGCAATGCGAATCGAGCGTTTGAGTAAATTTCAAACAAGTCGATCGAAAGTCAATGACTGACTCTATATATGTGCTTAAATTTCAATGACCGTATTCCTACGGATAGCTTACCCAGAATTTTGGAGTGTCATATCACCTTTAGCGAAAATTTGCGGTTGACAGATATTGAGTGAAAGAATTTCTGGCTGTGCGAGTAAGTTTTCTATGCCTATTAAAACCAATTATTTGTATCAACTTAAGCCTAAAACCCTTGAGAAATATCGTTTTTATGCCAAGTCTAGATACCCCTAAGTCCCTTTGATTGTTGGGGGAACGAAAGAGTAAGTTCTTGTCCCCCGAACAATCAGGGGGAGTAGAGGACAAAAATGCGGGGGGATTTTGCGTTTAATGGTCTTGCCAGCAATCTGTCACGGTGTTTGAGCTGGTTGTTGACACCAATGGCCCCTCTCCCATCCCGAATCTCAAAGGGCGATCGCCATTCGCTAGGTTAAAATATAAATTGTCAGAGCGCTATCGGGCGAATTATACAATTCCCAATTCCCAATAACCCTTATGTTATATTTAGCTAAAGTCCAAAGTCAGGAAGTTTTAGGCGAAGCTTCCCTGCAATTGCTGGCTTGTCAAAATGCTGATGGTACTTGGGCGATTATTGGTGAACAAAATGTGTTGACATTAGCGACAGATTTTGTTAAAAACCCAAATAACTCCGCCGCTAATTTCTTAAATGAAGGTGTTTTAGTATTAGCAAATGTTGACGAAAAGAGCCAGGTTTTGCATATTCAAGCAGCGACCAACTGGGTGCTACAATTAGTA
Organism: Microcoleus sp. Pol11C2; assembly: GCF_036701505.1. NCBI lineage: Bacteria > Bacillati > Cyanobacteriota > Cyanophyceae > Oscillatoriales > Microcoleaceae > Microcoleus > Microcoleus sp. Pol11C2. The sequence goes on along the minus strand of NZ_JAUBQX010000026.1, from coordinate 42,719 downwards.
GAGAAATATTTAACAACAGGCTTTACTCCCGATTTTTTGCAGCAAGAAGCCCAGAAAGCAGAAGATTGGAGGCAATCTCTCACTTTGCAAAGTCAAGAATTGTCTCGCCGCTTGATTGAAGTTGAAGCCCGCCGAGAACAAATTCAAAATTTAGAAGCAAAACTCCAGCAGGAAAAGCAATTGTTGGAAAGTTCGATCGCCCAATTGCAAATTCCGCCAGCTACTCCACTAATTTGACTTAAATTAACACACCAAACGTAGGGACACGGCACTAGCGCATCCCCACAAACCTCATATGCAATTTGCTGGACATCATATAATGTGTAACTTGACAAATACCCCTTACCAGTTGCCGAATCGCCAGCACAATTGCCTGCGGCTAAAGCACTTTTGACTTCATCCAAGCGGCGGGGAGACACAGCAATTTCTGAGAATTGCTAACATAAGCCCGCTTCTGGAAAACATCGTACTGATTGCGTTCGATCGCATTTAAGATTCTGCTGTACAGCATAGTAGCCGCCCAAACAGTCCAGCGGATATCGGGACTGAGCACTTTAATTCCGGGTTCGGCGCTGGCGTATAATTTGCGAGCTCGCTGAATCTGAAACCGCATCAATTCCCGCCAGCGGTTGTCAATTACACCGTTGAATAAATCTTCTTCAGTGTAGTTAAACAAGGCTAAGTCTTCTAAGGGAATGTAAATGCGGCCGCGGCGGGCGTCTTCTCCGACATCGCGCAGAATATTAGTCAACTGCTTGGCAATACCCAGGGCTATCGCTTCTTCTTTGGGAATTCTATTCCCCCAGTGCCAATTCCAGTTAGCAGCGGAGCTCGATTCGCCTACACCCATGACAGACATCGACATCAGCCCTACAGTACCGGCTACTCGATAACAGTAAAGATTGAGTTCTTCAAAAGTTTCGTAGCGGCTGCGGTACAAGTCCATTTGCTGGCCCGCAATCATCTCTCGAAACGGCCCAATGTCGATCGGGAAACGAGACAGCGTATCCACCAAAGCTACGTCGTAGTCGTCGTGAGGATGGCCGGCAAACACAGATTCTAGGCGTTTTTCCCACAGATTGAGGGTTTCAGGGGTCGTTGCATCAGAACCCGGCCCGTCTACGAGTTCGTCGGTGCGGCGGCACCAGACGTAAATCGCCCAAATCGCCCGACGCTTGGCTTCGGGCATGAGTTGAGTGCCTAAATAAAAATTTTTGGCATAACTCGCGGTGACTTGGCGGCACAGTTCGTAAGAGTCATCCACAGAAGCCAGAGTTCTCATGCACTGGAGTTTTGACAGTTGCAGCATCCGAGAATAAGAAATTTAAAGATTAGAACTGACATTCCCCCGTTTAGAAAACGGGAGATTCTTTTACGTCTTTATGAAAAATTCTTAATTTTTCATTGGTTATTGGCCGTTGAAATAGCCTGCGCTGTCAGCTTACCAGAAAGCACGGCACCTTCCATACTCGCAAGATAACGCTGCATCGTATAATCCCCCGTTAGATAGAAATTTCTAATGGGAGTTGTTTGTGTGGGACGGCACTGCTGGCGTCCGGGAGTGGCTTTGTAGACGGAACGAGGGGTTTTGACTACGTGATATTTGAGCAGTTTGGCTGGTTCTGGGATTTGATCGGGAAAGAGTTTTTCTAACTCGACCATTGTGGCTGCGACGATATCTTCGTCAGATTTGCCGATCCAGTCTTTGGCCGGTGCTAAAACCAGTTCCAGCATTGATTTGTCTGGGTTGGCATATTCGCGGCAGGTGTTGCTCATGTCGGCGTAGACGCTCAGCAGGGGCGATCGCGAGAACAGCAAATGGTCGATTTCAGTTAGCTTGCGATCGAACCACAAGTGTACATTAATGACGGGTACTCCCTCCAAGCCTTCGAGCTGTTTGAAATAATCCATTTCGCCCCAAGGTTTCGGCATCATCAACTTCAGCGGGTCAACCGGCATCGCGGAAACGTAAATATCGGCCGTCAGAATTTCTGACTCTGCCCCTTTTACTCCCCGAATCTGGAAGCCGCGCACCGTGTTGTCATCGTTGAGCAAAAACTCCCCAATGGGTGCATTCAGCCGTACTTCACCGCCGCGCTCAGTTATGTAGTCTACCATCGGCTGACACAACCTCTCTGTGGGGGAACCGTCTAAAAAGGCCATTTTCGAGCCGTTTTTCTCTTGCAAGAAGCGGTTGAGGGCTGTCAGCAGTATGGTTGCAGATATTTCGTGGGGGTCGATGAAGTTGAGCGCCTTGGACATGGCAATGAATACTTCTTTTTCGACTCTGGGGGGGACGTTTTGCTTTTTCAGCCAGTCGGAAAACGAGTATTTGTCCATTGCTTCGACATAGTTTTGACCCTGAAGCATCGCCGGAATCAAACCTATACCGAAGCGGATTTTTTCGGGCCAAGTGAGCATATCGTTGTTGCTCAAGATGGCTGCGACGCCGTTGAAGGGGGCGGGAAGGTCGGGAAAGTCAAAGCGCGAATAGGTTCCGGGGGTTTCCGGCTGATTGAAAATCATCGAGTGCTCTTTCCATTGCAGCCGGTCTTCGATGTCAAGTTCTTTGAATAGTTGGAGCATATTCGGGTATGCGCCGAAGAATATGTGGAGGCCGGTTTCGTACCAGTCGCCGTCTGCATCTTTCCAGGCGGCTACTTTGCCGCCGAGTACGTCTCGACTTTCTAGGACTATGGGGGTGTGGCCCGCATCGGTGAGATATTTAGCGCAGGAAAGTCCTGCTAAGCCTGCTCCGGCGATCGCAACTCGCATTTGATACTACTTGGCCTCTGTGTTCGCTTCGGTTTAATTATACTTTACAACTCGTTACAATATTTTGTCATTCTCAGCCTAGGGAAAAATCTCACAGACGGGTAAGCCAGAAAAGATCCCCGACTTCTGTCAGATAGTCCTGGATGGCAGAGTGAAGGCAAGTTACAGGAAAGCGATCGCGCTCTTCTGGGGGCGATCGCTCAGAGACGCGGTTGTACTTCGCTTCAATAAAAAATCAACAATGAACTAATTAGAATCCCCAGTCTTATTTAAACAATTGTTCGCAGTGCCGCTAGCCCCCCAAGGTGTAGCGGGTAAAAATAATAGAAAAATCTTTTTTCTAGAGCCGTTGGTTTTTTGTCTTTAGAGGTATCGTAGTATGCCAGAACTAGCGGTGTGAATATAGCGAAAATTTGAATCCAGCTTTTGCAACTAATTGCATATCCGATATTTGCTATAGTCCAGCCGAACCACCAAAGGCGAGATCCTCCTCCTTTCCACCTAATCATCAATAGCGGGCAAGCCACTGCATACCAGCCGTAACTCACTCCTAAAATTTGAGCACTTACTAGACCTGTGCTTAAAACTGCAATTTTGCGATCGAAGCGTCGGATGTAGCTCAAAGTTAGTGCTGCTACGGCAAAGCTAAACATGATGTTTAACTGTAAATTGCCAAAAAGTAACATATGAGGTATTTGAGAAAGTACCCCAAATAATATCAGTCGAGTAATTAGAGGATTTTTGTCCCCCGGTCGTTTCCAGTTTTGAGCAAACACCCAACTAAACAACGGAAAACTGAGGCGACCGATGATGCGCATGGGTTCTGCTTCAAGCATCAATCCGATGTGGTCTATTAGCATGAGAGCGGCGGCAAACCATTTAATTTGATTTTGATTCATACAATTGATTTGAGAATTCTGTTAGTAAAATTTAGTTTTAGTTACTAATTACATAAAATTTTCTACCTTTTTTTAACAATATTCTTTTTTACAAACTTTCGCTGGCTCCGTAGGTTTGATATTCTATAAAGTGCAGTTATTGAAGGTATTTTAAAAGGTCACTCCTTCGTATTTTATATATTATTTCTGACATTAGGGTAGTAGTTTTTATTTTTTCCTTAAGTCACTACCAGATAAATCGACTGTACTCATAATCTATCCTTAAAGCAACACCTAAATTAAAGAGAACAAACTCTCTTTAATTTAGGTGTTTAAAAAAAGATACTTAAAAACCCTGTTGTGTACTCCTTAAGGCAGATTTACATTAAATTTATTGATTCGGAGCAAATAATAATTGAGTTAATTTTACTGACATCGATCGCGACTACTACACCGACGACGATGCCTCCGCGGCCTCCGGTGACTGCTCAATCCAGAATTACTAGAGTGAAGAGGGAACAGGCGCTGGCGGTAATTTTTTGTTCGGTACAGGTGCGCTAGAGGGAACTGGCGCTGGCGGTAATTTTTGGCTGGGTACAGGTAAGGAAGTTGGTTGGGGTTGGGGTTGAGGGAGACCGGGAACACGGATATATTTCCAATTACCAGTAAACAAGAGGTACATAACACCCGCAAGCACGACACCGCTAACAACAGCAGCAGTAATCTTCCAAACACTGTAGGGACGCTCGCCTTGAACTTCAGCGGTGCGTGCATTAACCATTACTTGATATCGTTGGTTTTGATAACGATAGGCACACAGCCACACAGGTAGCAAAATATGCTTAAAAGTGATAGCATTGTAATCAGTAGAAATGCTGTGAACTCGCTGCTCGTCGCCACCAATATTCCTACAAACATCGAAGTGAATAGTAGAGGCCATGACATTTTTAGCAGATTCAAATCCTTGAGTGAGAGAAACTTGCGATCGCTGCGCTTCAAACCCAGCTAAATAAGATGAATTGTAAGCGCGCAGCGACTCCTTGAGATGCCAAGGTTCCAACGCATCTAGGCGCGGGCGATCGACTGAAGTTGTAGCGGGAATCAGAATATCATCAAAAAAGCGATCGACTCTGCCAGAAGCAGGCCACCACCTGGTATGTTGTACTTGGCGAGTCTTAGTTTCAGTTTCGCCCTGCGAGTTTGTTTCTGTATAAGTTTCAGTCACGTAGTAGTGTTCTCCGCGAGAACCCTGATAGTAACTAACCGTATAAGTGTCGTAAGTCCAAAACGGCAAATAAACGCCTTGAAGTTTCTCCTGTTGCGCTAGGGATTTCAAAGCAGAAGGAGCAAACCAGCGATTGCTGAGCCACTTCTGAATGCTTTCTCTGGCCTGTTTATCAGTAACTTCAAAAGGAACAATTCCCTCTGGATGCACGCTAGGGCTAGCTTTTTCAGGTTGCGTCACAATTGGAGAAGCACAAAATGGACATTTACCCGCTACTTTCGGCGGTTCAAAAGTAACACTTGCTCCGCAATCATTGCATTTTACTTCTAAGGCTGTTGTTGATAAAGTTGCCAGCGCCGTGCGATCGAGTTGGAGATATTGTTCGTAAGAGTTCTCCTTTACCTCTTCAGCAGTTTGGGGAATTGCATCTTCCCAGCCGCAGTAAGCACACTTGAGCTTTCCTGCTTGGGGGTTGAACTCTAAATATGCCCCGCAGCTAGGACACGGAAAACGTTTAACAGCAGGTTCAGAAGTATTCATAATGGTTAATTGGTGATGTAATTGCTAATCGGTAATCGGGAAACCATACCAATTACCAATTACCAATTAACAAAATATGCAAAATTTTAGGCGGCGGCTGGCGGGGGAGGCGGCGGTACTGTCGCCAACAAAGATGCTAATTCCGGCACTTGCGATGCTAACTTCCAGCCGTCAAAACCCGCACGCCACACCATTACCTGATGTGTCAAACCATTTTGCAGAAGTTGATGCAATTCAAAAGGGCCTGATTGTTGACCGTTTTGGGCAATATACCACTGAGTTTGTATTGGCGGGGGAGGTGGCGGCGGAGTCTGCGATGCTGGCGGCTGCATCATATTTGTCATTTGCTGACCTAGTGCCATTCCCATGCCAAATTCTAATGCTTGATTGCCGCCGCTAGGGTTATTTGCTGATGCTTCTATGGCGTTAGCAGCTTGATATTGGGTATATTGCTGCATATTTCCCAGAAGTCCGATTGAGGCTCGTTTGTCGAGAGCTTCTTCAACTTCAGGCGGCATCGAGATATTTTCAATTAATAGCTGAGTTAACTCTAACCCAAACTGCTGGATACTTGGCTGTATGGCAACTCGCACCTGTTCGCCCATGTGGGTGTAGTTGGCGGCAAAGTCCAGCAGGGGAACGCGAGAACTGCCAACCCAATTGGCAAAGGCACTGACTATTGTATTGCGGAGTTGATCGGTGATTTCATCTACTTGAAATAGTCCGTCAGTGCTGATTAGTTGTTTTAAGAGTTGTTCGGGATGGGAAACTTTAATGTTGTATGTGCCAAAAGCCCGCATTCGCACTGGGCCGAGTTCTGGATCGCGGATAATTACAGGGTTAGAGGTTCCCCATCTCAGGTTGGTAAATATTTTGGTGTTAAAAAAGTAGACTTCTGCTTTAAAGGGAGAGTTGAAACCGTAGGGCCAACCTTTTAAGGTGCCCAGAACGGGTAAGTTGCGGGTGTACAGTTCGTGCATTCCCGGATTGAAGACATCGGCAACTTGACCTTCGCTGACAAAGACTGCTATTTGTCCTGGTCGTACAGTTAGTTTAGCACCTTGTTTAATTTCGTTTTGGTGGCGCTCGAATCGATAGGCAATGGTATCGCTGGTATTGTCCAACCATTCGATGATATCGACAAATTCGCCGCGAATCTTGTCAAAGAGTCCCATAGATTTATTTGGGGTTGTTGTTTGATTTTAGCTTCAAGAGGAGCGATAGGAGTTCCCGATCGCCCTTGTAAAGTTTTTACGTGCGATCGCTGGGGATGGGGGCGATCGCCTGCTGCATAGTTACCATCTGGATCAATGCTTTGGAAGACGGGAGTAATTGAATCGGTTAACAGAATGCTTTGGGGATGTTCTTGAAAGTTTTTCACAAAAGTAGCGTCGGATTCGGGTAGATGAGTGTGGTCGGGCCAGCCTGTAGGGTTGTTTTCTACATCTAAGGTGAATTTCATAGTTTTATTTGATTGCAGGTGTTTTTGAGATGGAGAGCAATCGAGCTTTTAATTTAAATTATAACTCATATAAAATGTTTAATTAGTAACTATAGCTCCGTTAGCTATTCAAGTCTGTACTGAAAATTACTCACGATCAATTCTCTGATTTACCCATTTAATCGCCTGTCATCAATTGTTTGAATTATGAATTTCTTCAAATTGGTATTATCTTCTGATAACAGCCATTCCGAGCGCCATTCGTTCGGATGGATTTTGCCGTATTGTTCCGGTAAGGTGACGCCGTGATAAGCATAGAGGCTGTATCCGTCAGCAAATTGAATGGCGGGCCCTCCTTCGGCGTGGAGGCGGTGTTGACTGTCGAAGGAGAGGATGCGGGGGCGATCGCACAAAATACAAGTATTTTCCAAAGGATAAATCCACCCGCAGTTGGCAACTAGCAACTGAAATGCTCTCCATTTAACGGTATCGCGATCGCCCTTTAATACTGAAATATAGAAATCACTTAACGCGCCGCGAGATATCGATGCAGAAAAAAATTTATTGATGTCATGATATTGGTGTCTGGCAAACCTATCGAATTTACGCCATCTTTCGTGCCATGTATAAACTCCGGTGATTTGTCTGCGAGAATCGATCGCTCTTTCTAAACTGTTAAATGCTGACCCCAGCAGCAGATTAAAATAGTCTACCAATTCTCTTAGAATATATACCTCTGTATTCAGTAGAGAAAATAAAAAATACTCCTCTTTTCTTGTCACGATTTGAGTCAGCATTTTGTAGGTCAGATTATGGCCTAAAACGGCGGTTATTTCCTGTTTAATTTTCCTCCAAGATGGAGAACTTTGGCAGGTTTCAAAAATTGGAATAAATATGTGATATAAAGCTGCACAGGGGCTATCGCAGATAACAATCTGCGGCTCTTTATAGCCGAGGGCTGCATAGGCACATCTTACTGATTGTGTGGCTTTTTTGCGGTCGATAGGCTCAGTGGAGAGTGCAATTTTCCGCCACTTTTCTCGATAAACTGGAATCAGGGCTTGTTGTTGCGGGGTCACTTGTTCGATCATCGTTTTCCTCTAAGTCGGCCAACAATATTTCTCAAGAAGTAATCCTGTCTGCACCGACGCGCGATCGTACTTTAATACTTTGCATAACTCTGGCCTCCTTAAGTTTGTGTGGTATCTGATTAATTTCGCACCCGAACCCGGTTTAATCCAAAACCAATTAATCGCGCTGGAATATTTCGCAAAATTGGTAACTGCAACAAAAGTGGCGGTGTAAACGGTCGATTGGTATCTAATGCCCCTTTAATAATTCGCTCCTGTACCAACGACTGAAATGCTTGAATGATGCGTGTGGGTAACTCGCGCTGTCGCTGCACCTCTGCCAAATCCCACAGATGCAAGTGATTGTGTTTCAGGGGGGCGCTGAGTACAGTTGCCGCCACGACAGCATCTTGAATAGCATAGTTAATTCCCACACCGCCTACGGGCGACATGACGTGAGCGGCATCCCCAATTAAGAGCAAACCGGGACGATACCAGCGGGGAAGGCGACTCGATTCAACAGACAGAAAAGAAATTTGCGACCAATCTTTTAGTTGCTCGACCCTATCTGCAAATTCTGGTGCTAATTCAGCCACAGATTTTTGCAAAGCTTCTATTCCTGATTCGCGCAATTTCTGATAGCTGCCTTTCAGAATAATGTAACCGAGTTGCCAATAATCCAAGCGGTCAATCATGACTAATAAATGACCTCCAACAGCTCGACCTCCCACGCCGAAATCTTGGACATCATGGGGACTGCGCGGCAAACGAAACCAAAGGACATCCATCGGCGGGGAAGTTTTAATCGGTTCAAAACCTGCTAATTGGCGCAGGCGGGAAAAGCGGCCGTCTGCACCGACAGTGAGGGTCGATCGCACTTCATGCCATCCCCCGCGTCCCCGGTATCGAATTCCGCACACAACCCCATTTTCTACGATCGTTTCTTGTACGTTAGCTCCCATTACTAGCTGAAAACAGGGGTAGCGCTGCGCTTGGGCAGTGAGGAATTCGAGAAACTTGACTTGGGGAAGGATAGTGATATAAGGATACTTGGTTTTAAGACAGGCTAAATCTACGAGTGTGGCGGTATTTCCCGCAGCTTGGATGGTGAGGCGGCGCATTTTTGTATGGGGCAATTCCAGCAATTTTTCTGCTAAGCCCAATTGATCCATAATTTCCATTACTGACGGATGCAGGGTATCGCCGCGAAATTCTCGATCGAAATCTTTGTGAACTTCTAGCAGCATGACTGGAATGTTTTGCCGCGCTAAAAGTAATGCTAAAACAGCACCTGCCGGCCCACCTCCGACAATGCAGCAGCTTGTATGCTGCACGTCAACGATCGAGTGTTCTTGACAGGCTTCTGAATTTTGAACAGAGTTGACAGTCATATTTTTATGTTCCTGTTCGCTCAACAATCCTGCTAGCTGCTTTTAGTTTAGCAAAAGGCAGTAGTTAATCAATTCTCAACTTTTTTTTGCTCTCTAAAGATGAACATACACGGCTTTCCCAAGTTGACACTCCTACTCCTAAAGGCGATCGCAGATCCACCAGCGGAGCGATCGCACCCAGCCAACCCCAGCCAGTTGACCAAAGTGAGGCAATCCCCCCGCAGCCCCCGCTTCTCGACGCGGTACAATAAATGCAATCATACTTAACGCTTATATTGAAAAGGCTACACACAACGCCACAGGAGACAACTGACGCATGGGTAAAGTAGTTGGCATTGACCTCGGAACAACAAACTCAGTAGTAGCCGTCATGGAAGGCGGCAAACCGGTTGTGATTGCCAATGCAGAAGGGATGCGCACAACTCCCTCGGTAGTCGCTTTCACCAAGGAAGGAGAACGCCTTGTCGGACAGATGGCGAGACGCCAGACTGTTCTCAACCCGCAAAACACGTTTTACGCCGTCAAGCGGTACATCGGACGCAAATATACCGAACTGACTCCAGAATCAAAGCGCGTCCCTTACACAACTCGCCGCGACGAAAACGGGAACATCAAAATCAAGTGTCCCCGCCTGAAAAAAGATTTTGCCCCAGAGGAAATTTCGGCGATGGTTTTGCGGAAACTGGCCGATGAAGCCAGTCGCTATCTCGGACAAGAGGTAACGGGGGCTGTAATTACTGTTCCCGCTTATTTCAACGACTCGCAGCGACAGGCGACGCGCGATGCGGGACGAATTGCAGGACTTGATGTCAAACGGATTTTAAATGAGCCGACAGCGGCTTCTTTGGCTTACGGTTTGGACAGGCGAGAAAGTCAAACTATTTTAGTGTTTGATTTGGGTGGCGGTACTTTTGATGTGTCGATTTTAGACGTGGGAGACGGAGTATTTGAAGTCAAAGCAACTAGCGGCGACACTCAATTAGGGGGCAATGATTTTGACTCCAAAATTGTGGATTGGTTGGCAGAACAATTCTTAGAAAAAGAAGGAATTGATTTGCGACGCAACCGCCAAGCTTTGCAACGCTTGATCGAAGCGGCAGAAAAAGCCAAGATTGAGCTGTCGGGAGTCGGTGTCACAGAGATTAATTTGCCGTTTATAGATGCGAACGAAGACGGACCTTTGCATCTGGAAACGCGACTAACTCGCGGTCAATTTGAGGGGCTGTGCACTGATTTGGTGCAGCGGCTGCGGCGTCCGGTGAAACAAGCTTTGGCTGATGCAAGTTTGAGTCCTTCTCGCATTGATGAAGTTGTGCTAGTTGGAGGTTCGACTCGCATTCCTTTGGTGCAGGAAGTTGTTCGCAACTTGATTGATAAAGAGCCGAATCAAAATGTGAATCCCGATGAAGTTGTGGCAGTGGGAGCAGCAATTCAGGCTGGGATTTTGGGAGGCGAGGTCCGCGATGTACTGCTGTTGGACGTGACGCCGCTGTCACTGGGTTTGGAAACTATCGGCGGGGTGATGAAAAAACTGATTCCTCGGAATACTACTATTCCCGTCAGGCGATCGGACATTTTTTCGACTGCTGAAAACAACCAAACTGTGGTAGAAATTCACGTGATCCAAGGGGAACGCGAATTAGGCAGAGATAATAAGTCTTTGGGACGGTTTAAACTAACTGGAATTCCGCCGGCGCCGCGAGGGATTCCGCAGGTGCAAGTAGCTTTTGATATTGATGCTAACGGGATGCTGTTGGTGACTGCTTTGGACAAAACTACCGGCAGGGAACAAAGCATTACTGTGCAAGGTGCTTCGACGCTGACTCAGCAGGAAGTGAATCAAATGATTCGCGATGCGGAACAGTTTGCTCAAGCTGATAAGTTGCAGCGGGAAAGGGTAGAAAAACGCAATCGCGCTGAAGCTTTAGCTTATCAAGCCGAGCGGCAGTTGCGAGAGGTGGCGCTAGATCGCGGAATGCAGTTTGCTCAAAGAAGTCGCCAGCGAATTGAAACTTTAATTCGCGAATTGCGAGACAGTTTGGAACGCAATGATGAGCGGGGAGTTGACCAAGTTGGTTCGGATTTGCAAGATGCTCTTTACGATTTGAGCCGGGAAGTTTCAGCTTTTGCTGATGATGACGATGATGATGATTTCTTTGAGTCTGTGAAGCGGACTTTTACGGGCGACGGTACCAAGCGGCGCAGCGATGATAGCAGCTATTATACCAATGCTAAACCGTACAGGCGCTCGACTGTCGATCCAATTCCCGATCGCCCCTATGATCGCACCGGCGATCGTATGGGCGATCGTATGGGCGATCGTATGAACGATCGTATGGGCGATCGTATGGGCGATCGTATGGGCGATCGTAGAAGCAGTGCTAATCGCCCCACTCGCCCTTATCAAAATCAAAGCGACGATTGGGATGATGACGACGATTGGCTCTAATTAGTGGTTAGTCATTAGTCCGTAGTCATTAGTCCCTAGTTTGAACCAGGGAAGCAGGATGACTAATGACTAATGACTAATAATTAATAACTAATGACTAATAACTAATGACTAATGACTAACTATGCAGAATTTTCGCAATTACTATCTAATTTTGGGAGTGCCCAAAGATGCCACGGCTGATGAGATAAAAAAAGCCTATCGACGGCTAGCCAGACAGTTGCACCCTGACGTAAATCCAGGTGATAAATCTGCTGAAGATAGGTTTAAGGATATTAATGAAGCTTATGATATTCTTTCCGACCTAGACAAGCGCGCTCAATACGATCAGTTTAGTAAATTCTGGAAACAAAAGGGATTTCAAGGAAAACAAGGGGTGCGACTTCCCAATTTCAAAACTTGGGGAAACAGTAAAACTACCCGCAAAAAACCGGCCGAGGATGTCGATTTTAGCGATTACTCGGATTTTAATAAATTTCTCGACCAAGTGCTCGGAAGGCGCAGGGAAGTGAGGATGGCGACAGCGAATGATACAGCGGGAGTAGCCTCCTCTGAACCGTGGAGTACGGCTTCTAAGAGAACGAGTTATGTAGCTAATTCTCGCCCACCTAGAAGGGATTTCGACGATCGCGAAATGCGACGAGAAACAGACGATCGCGAAATGCGACGAGAAACAGAAGATCGCGAAATGCGACGAGAAACAGTCGATCGAGAAATGCGACGGGAGATAGTCGATCGCGAAATCAGAAGGGATATAGCCGATCGCGAAATGCGACGGGAAATTAGGGAAACAGTCGAGCGCGAAACGAGAAGAGACATTGAGGCCAGGCTAACTCTGCCTTTGGAAAGGGCTTATTCGGGTGGTACTGAGCGAATTCGTTTGGAAGATGGGCGAGCGATCGAGGTAAATCTGCCTCCTGCTATGGTATCAGGTCAGCGGATTCGCTTGCGAAATCAAGGTATTGCCGGCGGGGATTTATATTTGAAAATCACGGTTTCTCCCCATCCATTTTTTCGATTGGAAATGTCAGATATTTGCTGCGAATTGCCACTGACTCCCAGCGAAGCGGTGTTAGGCGGAGATATTGAAGTGCCGACGCTGGATGGTTTGGTAAAGATGAAATTGCCACCGGGAGTAACGTCTGGAAAGCGGTTGCGGCTGGCTAATAAGGGCTATCCGACAGGAAAGGGCGATCGGGGCGATCAATTAGTAGAAATTCAGGTGTTAATTCCCAAAGAAATTAGCGAGCAGGAACGGGAATTATACGAAAAGTTGCGGCAGGTTGAGTCTTTTAAACCGCGTCAGGATTTATCGGTTTAATGTAGAGTAAGCAAGGCGCCTGTTTAATTTTGTAGGCGGCGCAATAATGCGCGCCTTACTACTAATTGTGTACGAAAAATTAGGAGATGCTTGGCTAAATTTTACTGACATATCACATTTAGCCACTTGGGTGTAAATAGATGATATCAAATCCGTGGGTATAGCAATTATTCATCTCTCTCTTCTCTTCCTCAGCGCCCTCTGCGGCGTCTGCGGTTTAATCATTCCGAAACAACCATAAACCATATGATTTGTCGCCAGAATAGCCGATCGCACTTTCAGCAATCCTGAATCGCATAAGTAAAATTACTGTTGTGATTATTCCTGAACTAGCAGAGAATTAACAATAAGGTAATTTTCCCACAATCAGGAGCAGTCTGCCGCCATGACTCAAATGCCCCCTCAATGCACCAGTCTGCAAGAGCAAGTTGATTCTTTAGTGCAACTGCTGCGTCAGGAATCGTCTTTGCGACAACAAGATATCACGGCGGTACAAGCTTCTCTGAAAAAGGCAATTTCTCCTGAGTTTGAAATTGTGTTTGCTGGCGCTTTCAGTGCGGGAAAATCTATGTTAATTAATGCTTTGCTGGAGCGGGAATTGCTCTACAGTGCTGAAGGACACGCGACAGGTACGGAATGTTATATCGCCTTTGCTGAGCCTGAAAAAGAGCGCGTTGTTCTCACTTTTTTGAGCGAATTTGAGATTAGCCAGCAAGCTTCTGTGCTTTGCCATCAGTTAGGTTTAACTACTGAACTTAATATTAATCAAACAGATGTAGTGTCGCTGTTGTCTCAGGGATGTAACATAATTATTCAAACGGAAGGCGGCGAAAATAAATCGGAACTAGCCAAAAAAGCTAAGGCTTTGATGCTGCTGTTAGAAGGTTTTGAGGCAAATCGCGATCGCATCCAAACTCTCGAAAACGCTACCTACTCGATGGAACAGTTTAACTTTTCCAATCTCAAGGAAGCTGCTAGTTATGCTCGTCGCGGTAGCAACAGTGCTGTACTCAAGCGAGTAGAATATTACTGTTATCATCCCTTGCTAGAAGATGGCAATATTATTATCGATACGCCGGGAATTGATGCGCCGGTGCAGCGGGATGCAGAATTGACTTATGATAAGATTGAAAGCCCGGATACTTCGGCGGTTGTCTGCGTTTTGAAAGCAGCTTCGTCAGGGGAAATGACGACGGAGGAAACCGAGTTGATGGAAAAAACACGGGGCAATCCGGGAATTCGCGATCGACTTTTTTACATTTTCAACCGCATTGACGAAACTTGGTACAACACGCAACTGCGACAGCGGTTAGAAAATCTGATTAATTCCGACTTTCGCGATACAGCGAGAGTTTACAAAACTAGCGGATTGTTGGGATTTTACGGGAGTTTGATTCGCGGGACCACAGGGCGCGATCGCTTTGGTTTAAATACAATCTTTGCCAGCAGTCAAGGGCGAGTTTCTGGAGATGATAAATTAGATTCAGAGTTTTTCGGTAATAGTGAAGAAACACCGCAATTTGTTAGCGAGTTTAACCGATACTGTGCGAATTCCGGCAAGCTATCTCCGAGCAAATTTCGCATTTCAGTTAACAGCTACGAAACACCCAATGAAAATTACGTGCGGATTCTTGCAGAACAAGGACAACCATTAATTGGTCAATTAATTCAAGATAGTGGTATCGAAGATTTTCGCACAGCCATCACCCGTTACCTCACCGAAGAAAAACGCCCGCAACTGTTCAAAAATTTAGCTGACGACTTAGAAGACTTGTGCATTCAACTACGAAAACATTACCAAACAATTCAGCGGAATTTGGACAGCCAGCCCCGCGAAATTGAAGCAATGAAGGCACAGGAACTTTTGCGGCTAAATCAAGAATTGCAGCAAGTCGGACAGGATTTTCGGGAACATATCGCCGAAGAAGTCAATGAAATGATTATGAATAAATGCGATATTTTCGATATAGACTTTCGGCAATTGCAATCTCGGATGATTCGGCGCTTGGATGAATTGTTAGACGGATTTTCTGTTGAGGCGGCTTACGGACGCACTTTGCGGAATCATCCCCGCAATGCGACAGCACCTTTAATTGCTGTTTTAGTTGAGGCACTTTACTATTTAGCGAATCAGTTGGAAGATATTTTAGTAGAGGCTACTAAGTCACTGGTTGATAATTATTTCCAGTATTTGAAAGATAGCGTTCGCAAGTCTGAATACTATCGATTACTTTATCGGTTGTTGGGGAACGACGGGGGAATTGAACAGCAGTTAGAGGAGTTATCAAAGCGGGTTTCTGATGCTTTGGTAAATGCGGCGGGCGTTGAGTGCGATCGCTACGTGCGAGAAAGTCCCCGTTTTTACGACGAAGGCACGTTTTCAATTTATCAATTCCGGGAAACATTGCAGCAAACTTCTCAAGGTTACGACTGCGAAAACATGGTGGACGCCCAACCGGCAATTCGGCAATTATTGCGGCTGGATTTTGAGCCGAAAGTATCTAGAACTATTCGGCAAACTTTCCGCCAAACTGTCAACCAAACCCTGAAAGAGCATTTGTTGCCTCTGGCCCAAAAGCAAGCTGATGATATTTTGCAGAAATACAGTCAAGCCCGCGATTATTTAGAGCAAACTTTGGCACAGGAGGCGGAGGAAAAGATTGCTGGGAATCTGCGGCGGCAAGCTGAGAATGAGCAGAAGATTCAAGAGTACGATCGGGCAGTTTCTGGGATTAATAGTTGTTTGCAAGCGATGAAGTTGCACGAGCATTTGTTGCCGGTAATCGGAGAAAATAATAGCGTTGGGGTGGATTGTGAATGATTGGAAATCAGGCGATTGGAAACCAGGCGATTGGAAATCGCAGCTACACAGACAAAACCCGCCGACGTGGGTTGAAGACATTCTTAGTCCGCGGAGGCGGACATCTTTTGTATAGCCGCCAATTCTATTCGCCGGGATTCTTGTAAAAACAGAGATGCTACTCTAAAATAGTTAGGATGACGGTTTAAAGAACTTAGAAAATAATATGAAAAATAAAGTTGACTTTCACAACTGCGGTAATGATGATGCTGTATCTTTCGGTATGACAATGCTGAAGATTGAAAAACTCAAAAAAGCAGTAAATAAACTTGTGTCTGAGTGGGACTTAGGAGAAACACTTGATGATTTATTAAGAAAACAGAACTTAAATATCGATGTACCTTGCAATCATCCCCAAAAAAATTGGTCATATGAGAACTGGTTTGGTCAAGGTATAGATTGTGAAATTCTCAGAGTCGGTGCTGATGGCTGGAAGAAAGGAAAGATGAAGATCAAACTCAATGTCACTATAGAATTTTGCCCAGACGAACCAGAAGTCGAACAAACACCAGAAAACAACGAATCAGAATCAGAAACTAGCAAACCCGAATCCCCCCTCGATGATTTGCGCCGCCAACTTCTCAATCAAGAAAAGTCACCCAGCTAATCCATCCAACATCTGCGTTCCTTCGCGTTCATCTGCGGTTAAAAATCATCATGTCGAAAACCCCCAGAATTCCCATCCCTCCAGAAGTTAGAAAATACGTATTCACTCGCAATAAATACCAGTGCCAAAGTTGCGGCCAAACCAAACTAGAAACCCAACTGACGATCGATCATATCATCCCCCTAGCGCGCGGCGGCAGCAACGACATCAGCAACTTGCAAACCCTCTGCGGCACCTGCAACCAAAAGAAAACAGACAAACTAGACCCGCGCTTCAGGCGACACTTTGACCTTTGATATTTAACAGTATAATAAAATCAGCAATTTAAGCTTGAAATTGCTAACCTCTGTTCGATAGCACTTTTAATCCCTAGTTTGGATAGCTGCAATGGTGACAAAAACAGTTGACGTGCAAGAAGCACAGACAAATTTAAAAGAGTTATTATCTCTAGCACTTAAAGGCATAGAGGTGGTTCTCACAGAAGGTGGTATTCCCCTTGTCCGTTTAGCGCCGATCGCCTCCCCAACTAAGCAGCGTACAGCGGGATTGCACGCAGGAGCGATCTGGACAAGCGACGATTTTGATGAACCATTACCAGACGAATTTTGGACAGGGAATCTATGAAATTACTGCTGGATACTCATACATTCATTTGGTGGGATAGTTCCCCCCAAAAGCTTTCACTAAAGGCTTTGGCATTGTGCCAAAACCCAGAAAATATTTTGCTTTTAAGCATGGGCAGCATTTGGGAAATGCAAATCAAGCTCCAACTGGGGAAGCTGAGTCTCAATCTGCCTTTACCAGAACTTATAGAAAGTCAGCAACAGACTAATAATATAGAAGTCTTACCTATTAATTTAACTCATCTTTTCACCTTGGATAGCCTACCCAACCATCACAAAGATCCGTTCGATCGCCTGTTAATTTCTCAAGCGATTGTAGAAGACGCTGTGCTGGTGAGTGTCGATTCCCTACTAGCGAACTATCCCGTAAAAATAGAGTGGTAAGTCTACCATCGATAATACCGATAAGGATCGTCCCCATTCTCAAAATCCGCCTTGTAATCCCAGTGATAAAACTCCCGACTCGCACCGTTAAAAATATCTCCATCCGCCTTAAAACTCGCCCCTAAATTAGCCAAAATCTGAGCATTTGCCCGGGTTTGCCGCCAGCGAGTAAAACGGAAATAAGTCTTAGTATCAGCATTCAAACTGTCCGGTTCAATCTGAGAAAAAATCGCCACACCCTTGCCCACTTTTACCCGACTTAACAAACCGTCAGCGCCGATTTCACCCCCAGACTTAATCAACCAAGTATCATAAAAAGAGCGCGATCGCAAATCTGAGGCGCTAACCCCCTTCACCTCATCCCAACTCGGAACCGCCAGCGAACCCCCAAAATCCTGCGCTTGCTGCAAACCCACGCCCAAACCCGCAGCAGGCACTTGACGCGGCAAGAAAAACGCCTTCCCGCCAGCATTCAAATAACCGCGCAAATCGGCATCTTTCAGATTCGCTTCTCTCCCCACAATGACCAAACCAACATCATTAGAAAGCGAACTAGCGCGCTGATAAATTACCCCCAAACTGTCCAACTTTTGGGCATCTCCATCTCCCCCAATTAAAACAACTTTATCCGGCTTTCCAAGTACCGGAGAATTGATCCCGTAACTCACAACTTGTTGCACTAACTGCGCCGCCCCAGCATCTACAGAATAATGGTCTTCCAAATCCAACTCGTTTAAAATCAGCCGCCCTTTTCCGTAATCCAATTCCATCAGCGGCGAATAAGCTAAATCAAACTCAGATTCCAAAATTGGGCGCCAACCGCTGCGGTGCGGCTTCTCAATAGAAGCGCTACTGACACCGCCGCGATTTCCCCAACGCCAGCCGTACCAAGGTTTATTTGCTGGACTCAAATTAGGGCCAGTTTGGATTGTATCTGGATAAGCTTCAAGCAGCGTGCTTTCCCCCACCCAATCCCGCAAATCTTCACTGTCTAAACCGTTAATTGCCGGATGTTTGCTGTCAACTGGATAAGCGCGGCGGCTGACGTGGGCAGCAACCCGGAAACCCGTATTTTCCAGCCATTCCCTGCGCTGAGGAAACACAATTACTTTGCCGCCGTTTCGGACAAAACTTTCTACACTTCCCGGCAAATTTTCGCCGCTATAAAATGCTTCCCTACCGATAATTAATAGCGCTGAAACTTGCGAACCATCCCACGGTACAAGCTGATAACCTAATTGTTTTAACATTGCCGATGTTTTGCCGGCTGGATCGAAAATTGTCACCGAATCTTTGATGTTGGATTGTTTGGGAAAAACGCGGAAAGCAAATGTATCAGAATGCGATCGATCGCCCACCCGTGCGGTCAATCGAATTTCGCCGTCAGCCTTGCTAGAAATGGTACTTGGCAAATTTACATCTATTGGGAAAAACAGCGTCCCTGCCGCCTCAATCATCCCTTTTCCCTCGCCTTTTTTTACTTCTTTACCCTTCACCAAAACTCGCCAATTAAACGTAAATTCTTGCGGCGTCCGCCTATCGTTAATTAACACTACTTGCTTTGCTACTTTTCCGCCCACAAACAAATTGTGATCTTTGGCAGTAAAAACCGGGCTAGCACCAGCAATCCAAGCCAAAGTCGAGCTATTATTATTCATAATTGCCTCGCCCCCAGGATGAACAGTGTAAGCTTCGGGCTGCAAATAATTCAAAAGATTATTCGAGACTTGCTTCAAATAAACTCCCCGCCGACCCGGTTGAAATGCCCCAATATCCACCTTTTTTCTGCCTGTTTCGGAAACTTCCCAACCATGTCCGTCATTCCAAGGAATCATCCCCCCAGACATTCCAAAAGTCCGCCAACTCCTCCAAGTATTTGTACTGAATAAGTGCTGCAACTTTTGAAAAGCTGGGGCAAAATCTAACTCTTTTTTTAAATGCCAGTTTTGATACTCCTGACCCTTGACAAATTGCTCGCGAATTTTAGCTTTATAAGCGGCAGTTTCCAACTCGTAAGCCTGCTTGCCAAAATAAATGGCCGCAAACTCAGTCATCCAAGGTTCGCTGAGAATCACCTGACCAAAACCTTTGCGATTCCGCATCATTGTTGCGTGCAGAGGAGTCCCAAACTCGACTGCCATGTAGGGCCTTTCCCCGGTTTTGCTCCACTCAGAAATCCACTCTTCCCGTTCTTGCAAGGGAATCATATTTAAATAAGAATTCAGCGCATAAACATCGCCGAAGTGGGCGCCTTGGTGTACCATCACAGGTCTGGTTGGGTCTGCCGATTTAATAGTAGCTAAAGCGTCATTTCCTAGGGGAGTGTTGACCCGCAAACGCTGGTTTTCCGGGGGACTGAGAGTTCCTTCTACTTTGCTTTTGCCGATGCGACGGGGATTTAGGTCGTCAGCGTTGCCGAAAAAATTAGGACTTGTCGCCCACATTAATACTGATGGATGATTGCGGTAGCGGCGCATTTCAGTCACCATTCGGTCTTTCCAGCGGTTTTTCCACAGGGGGTTCTTCCACTTGCCATTCCAAGCGATAGGACTAATGTCTAAAGCGGGAGCCATAATGGGAAAACCTTTGAGGTCTGCTCTTTCGGAAAACAACTCTCGGAAGTGCCATCTACCCCGTTCGTCGTGATTCCAAGGCCACATTTCTGTTATGTTAAACCCGGCTTTGACGTAACCATCAATTAGGCTATCTGCAACTTCTACTGTGCCGCCTTGCCAAGTATCGGAGTGCAAGATTGGTCGCAGTCGAAATTCAGTTCCGTTTAAGAAAAATTTGCGCCCTTCTATCCAAAATTCGCGGAAGCCAAAAGGTTGGTTGTATTGTGTGTCAATGCCGCTGCCTTTTACTTCTAATTGCAGGGTGTAAAGGTTTGGTTGCCCGATATCCCAAAGACGGGGATTTGGCCAATTCCAATGAACTTGGACGGTTTGAATTGGTTTAGCTTTAACGTTGGCAGTGGCGGTGAATTTTTGTTGTAATTTGCCTTTTTCGTCGAGCATTTGCGCGATTATTTCTACTTTACCGTTTTGGGTAACGTCTTTGAGTTCAACATCTAATTTAACTTGCTTTTTTCGGGTGGAAGTTTGGACGAATACGTCCCTAATTAGCGGGCCTGGAGGAAGGCTCAGAAGCCTTACTTCGCCGATTATTCCCCGCGATTGCAACTTTGATTTTTCTGTGTAGATTTCTGTGGGGCCCATGATGACGGCTTTTTCCTTTTCATCGGATACTGCCACCACTAAAATAGATATGGTGTTTTGACCTGGTTTTGCTGCTTTGGTAATTTCAATAGTGCCGTAGGGCCAGGGGATTTGGCCGCAGTTAATGCCGTTGACAAAGATGACTGCATCGGTGCTGACTCTGGCTAAGTCGAGAAAAATTCGGCTGTTTGTCCAGTCGCCGGGAAGGTCTATATTTCTCTGATACCAAGCTTTTGATAGTTGTTTACTGTTGAAGTTTTCCCAATCTTTGCCGTTGCCGCGAGTGATGATTCCGGGTACGGATTCGTTGTTTTCTTTTTGCCAGTCTCCAGGCACCGAGATGGAACCCCAACTTGGAGAGACGGGGGGGTTTTGGGGGTTGCCAACGGCGGGGACAAATTGCCAAGTTCCATTGAGATAGATTTGGGATCGTTTGTTGTCGATCGCCCCGGCGGCGGCGATGGTAAGATTGGGGAAGTTGATCGATATCGCTGAGTTGCTGGCGAAGTTGGGATTTTGCAGCGCGTAACCGACGAATCCAAAGAGGGTGGCGGCTGCGAAAAATAACCCGATAATTTTTGCCAGCTTGTGATTCACTTTAAATTGCTCCCAGAAATTAGATAATCTAATTTGTCCCTGGATCTATGATAGCAGTTGATTCAGCACCAATCCTGCTGCCAATCTGTCTCTGGGAAGATGGCACAGAGCCGACAAATGTGGTTTTGTATAGAAAAAATAAATACTTAGTTTTAACTGAGTTTTAACAAGGTTGTTTCATCGACATCAGCAATAGTGCGATCGCGCCATCGCTACAGGTCTACAAAAATGAGTCGGTTTCAGGTCTTGGCCTCACCCATTACATCTTACAAAATTGCTACATTTAGTGCCGGCACGGCTTTACTGCTGACAACTCTGTTACTGTTTTCCTTCCAAGCAGCTCCTGCAATCTTACTTCTGGCCGCTGCAATGGTTATCGCTTGGTATGCTGGCTTAAAGTCCGCAGAACAAGAACTAGAAATAGAACGTAATATTATTTCAAAAATAGTTGACACGACGGCTTGCTTGATTGTAGTTCTCGACAGCCAAGGACGGATTGTCCAGTTTAACCAAGCTTGCGAAAAAACTACAGGCTACTCGACAGCAGAAGTAATTAATAAATATGTTTGGGATTTATTCTTAGTTTCCGAAGAAATAGAGCCAGTTAAAACAGTTTTTACCAAGCTCAAGGTCGAAAATTTTCACAGCGAATATCAAAACTATTGGCGCACTAAAAATGGCGAGAAGCGCTTAATTTCTTGGTCAAATACTGTGACCCTAGATGGCGAGGGTTTGGTGGAATATGTGATAGGCACTGGCATTGATATTACTGACCGCCAAGAAGCACAAATAGCGCTGGCTTTATCCTACACTAACCTAGAAAGTCGCGTCAAACAACGCACAGCAGAACTAACAGTAGCTACAGAAGCGCTGCAAGCTCAAGAAGAACGATTTCGCTGTTTAAGTTCGTGTTCGCCAGTCGGCATTTTTATAGCCGATTTTGAGGGGCGCTACACCTATGCAAACCCACGCTGTCAGGCTATTTGCGGCTTAAGTTTGACAGAACTTTTAGGAGACGGTTGGGAGAATTGCATTCACCCGGAAGACAGCGATCGCGTATTGACCCGATGGCTGGATTATACTCGGAAAGGTGGGGAATATGCGATCGAGTATCGCCTGCAAACACCACAGGGGATTGTGCGCTGGATTAACGTTTGTTCCTCGCCGATGTTCTCCGACTCCGGCGAACTCATCGGATACGTGGGTACGGTGAGAGATGTCACAGAAAGACAACAAGCGCAAGCAGCTTTAGCAAGCAGCGAACAGCAACTGAGAACGCTGCTAGAAAATACGCCAGACATCATTATCCGCACGGACAAAGAACTGCGTTATATGTATGTCAATAAAGCAGTGGAAAGAAGCCAAGGAAAACCGCTTTCATTCTTTTTGGGTAAAACCAGTCAAGAAATAGGAATGCCGCCGGAACTTTGCCAAATGTGGGATGAAACCCTGCACAAAGTGTTAGAAACGGGTCGAGAAGAAATTGTCGAATTTCAGGCTTTCTCAACTAACGGCATCCGAAGTTATCAATCCCGCGTAGTTCCCGAATTGGACAAAAATGGCGTACCAAAATCTGCCTTAATTGTCGCCCGCGATATTACAGAAATAAAACTTGCGGAAACTCAAAGATTGCAGTTAACAATCGAGCAAACAGCGAGGGAAAAAGCGGAAATAGAACAGCAGCGCTCGGCATTTTTAGCAGAAGTCAGCAAAATGGTGGCTGATGCGTTTGACGGGGAAACGGTGCTGCAAAAGGTAACAGAATTAGCAATAAATTCGATCGCCGACGGGTGCTGCATTCATTTGACCGAAACCGACTCAAAAGTGCGTCTGGTCGCTGTGGCTCACGCAGAACCCTCCACGATTGATACTATAAATAACTTCAGAATCCGCAGTTTGAGCGCCGACAATGCTGTTAACGGCTATCCCCTGGTAATCCGCACCGGAACATCCGAACTAATTGCCGAAGTGGATGAGGAAATTTTAGCAGCCGGAGCCGAAAATGCAGCAGAATTGGAAATATTGCGATCGCTCAATATCGGATCTCACGCTTGCGTACCCCTGAAAGCCCGCGGGCGGGTAATGGGTTCCATCACTTGCTTTACCTCAAAGTTTGGCCGCCGCTACAGTGCAGAAGACATGGCAATGCTAGAAGATTTAGCATACCGCGTGGCGATCGCCCTAGACAACGCCAGACTTTACACAGAAGCGCAGGAAGCACTATCTCAAACATCGGAATCCTTCGCCTTAATTGACTCGCTATTAGAAGCATCTCCCCTAGCGATTTGCTTTCTGGATAGCGAAATGCGCTTCATTCGTATCAATCAAGTTTTAGCAGAACTCAACGGTTTGCCTATAGAACAGCATCTCGGCCAAGACTTCCGGCAATTGTTGCCAGAACATGCAGCCAAATTTGCGCCGATAATTCAGCAAGTTTTAGCAACGGGTCAGCCTGTTTTAAACTTAGAAATGAGCGGCGAACCTGATGGGAAACCGGGATATTTCGGCTACTGGCTCGCCAACTACTACCCAGTAAAAAATGAAAGGGCAGAAATAATCGGAGTCGGCCTAATTATCACAGATATTACCGCAGAAAAACAAACCGAATTAGCTTTGCGGGAAAGCGAAATGCGCTTCCGCAGCGTGGTAGAATCTAACATAATCGGCATCGGTTTCTGGGATGTCAGCGGCGAAGTTACGGACGCTAACGACGCCTTGCTGGAAATGATCGGATATACGAGGGAAGACTTAGCTTCGGGAAAGATCCGCTGGCTCGAACTTACGGCGCCGGAATATGTAGAACTCGATCGCATCGCCCTCGCGCAAGTCGAAGCAGAAGGAAGTTGCGCGCCTTTTGAAAAAGAATATCTCCGCAAAGACGGCACGCGGTTCCCAGTTTTAGTCGGCGGCGGAAACTTCCAAGGATGCAAAGACAAAGGAGCATTCTTCGTACTCGATATCACCGATCGCAAACAAGCCCAAAATCAACTTCGAGAAAACGAAATACGCATTCGCCGCCAACTAGCAGAACTCGACTTAGTGTACCAGACTACACCAGTCGGGCTGTGCTTTATCGATACCAATTTGCGCTACATCCGCCTGAACGAATGCCTCGCTGCGATCAACGGCCGATCGATCGCAGAGCACCTCGGGCGCACCGTTAGAGAAGTAATTCCCGAAATGGCCGATATGGTAGAGCGGATTTACCGTCAAGTGCTGGCGACGCAAACCCCCGTGCTAGACTTGGAAATTAAGGCCGAAACCAAGCAACAGCCGGGAGTTTTGCGGGATTGGCAAATCAGCTTTTACCCAGTAAGCGATGAATCAGGAACACTGCTGGGAGTCAGCACCGTGGTTGCCGAAATCACCGATCGCAAAGAAGCAAAACGGGTAATGCAGCAAAGCGAAGCCATATTCCGGCGGCTGTTCGAGTCAAATATTTTTGGAGTCGCGATCGGCGATTTTAGCGGCCGCATCGCCTACGCCAACCAATCCCTGCTCAACCTGGTCGGCTACACCCGCTCAGAGTTGCTCTCGGGTCAAATGCGGTGGGACAGGATGACCCCCCCCGAATACCTGCACCTCGACGCCTTAGCGGTCCAAGAACTGCGGGCTAAGGGAGTCGCAACTCCTTTCAAGAAAGAGTACATCCGCAAAGATGGCAGCCGCGTGCCGATTCTGATGGGCGGAACCACTCTGTCCCCGGACGGTCGCGAACCAGAGACGATCGTCGCATTCTTCATCGACTTGACCGAGATCTCGCGGGTGGAAGCAGAACTCAAAAAGAATCAAGAACGGCTGCAAATCGCTCAGCAAGCAGGCAAAATCGGAACTTTTGAATGGAACGTCCAAACCGGCGATATCGCCTGTACGCCGGAGTTAGAGGCTTTGTACGGGCTGCCGGCCGGCGGTATCGACAGCTATCAAAGTTGGGTGGAAAGGGTGCATCCAGACGATCGCGTTGTTACTCAAAAGCAGGTAAAGGCTGCCGCGACCTCCGGGGAGGAATTAAACATAGAGTTCCGCATCTGCCGCCCGGACAAAAGCGTGGGCTGGATTGCTTGCAGGGCTAAGGTGTTTCAGGACGATGGGGGTTTGCCTTTGCGGATGATCGGGGTGAACGTCGATATCAGCGATCGCAAACAAGCAGAAGCCGCGCGATCGCACATCCATCAAACTTTAGAAGCCTTGATTCAGGCTTGTCCCCTAGCAATTACCGTTTTGGACTGCGACGACGGGACTGTGAAAATGTGGAACCCAGCCGCCGAGAGGATTTTTGGCTGGCATGAATCAGAAGCGGTTGGTCAATTTGTGCCCTGCGTTCCCGCAGACAAGCGGGAGGAATTCACGGCTAATTTGAAAAAAATTCGCCAAGGAAACGCGATCGCCGGCATGGAAACCCACCGCCAAAGGAAAGACGGCAGCTCGATCGACATCAGTTTGTGGGCAACTCCAGTCCGCGACAGCAACGGCAATATCAACTGTATGTCGATCGTCGCCGACATCAGCGATCGCAAGCAAGTCGAGGCCCAACGCGCTCAGTTGCTCGATCGCGAACAGGCCGCGCGGGCGGAAGCAGAAGCTATCAGCCGCCGGAAAGACGAGTTTCTAGACTCTCTTTCCCACGAATTGCGAACGCCTATAAATGTGATTCAGGGGTGGGCACAGATCCTGCGCGCCCACCCCTACAACCAAGATAAATTAGCTTGCGGTTTGGAAGCCATCGAGCGTCAGTCGAAGGTGCAGATCCAGCTAGTGGAAGATTTGCTCGACGTTTCCCGGATTATTCAAGGCAAGCTGGCTCTGAAACCCGGCTGGTTCTATATGGTAAAGACGATCGAGGCGGCTCATAATTCAGTTCGTTTGGCAGCCGAGGCCAAGTCTGTCACCGTTTCGTTAGAACTTGACCCCGCAGTCGGCTTGATGTGGGGCGACGCCCAGAGGTTGCAGCAGGTAGTGTGGAATTTGCTGATTAACGCCGTGAAGTTTACGCCTTCGGGGGGAAATGTCGAACTGCGCTTGTCTGCGGTGGCTGTTAGCGATTCCTCATCACCCAATTACGTGCAAATTACTGTCAGCGATACCGGAAAGGGCATTCCTGCTGATTTTCTGCCCTACGTGTTCGATCGCTTCCGACAAGCAGACGCCTCGAAAACTAAGGCTGAGGGCGGTTTGGGACTGGGATTGGCGATCGTCGAGCACTTGGTGCAACTCCACGGGGGCACTGTGACTGCGGAAAGTCCCGGTAAAGACCAGGGTGCGACATTTACGGTGACACTGCCACTCAAACAGCCTCGGAGTAAGCAGTCCCAGTTGAGA
Source organism: Microcoleus sp. Pol11C2 (assembly GCF_036701505.1). Taxonomy (NCBI): domain Bacteria; kingdom Bacillati; phylum Cyanobacteriota; class Cyanophyceae; order Oscillatoriales; family Microcoleaceae; genus Microcoleus; species Microcoleus sp. Pol11C2. Next base: position 16,021 of record NZ_JAUBQX010000026.1, on the reverse strand, counting down.
GGAGAAAGGAAATCCCATGCAATGCCTCCGGGTATTTTGGCTGGTTTAAAGGTGTTGGTAGTTGACGACGAACCCGAAAACCGCGAGTTTTTGATGGTTGCCCTCGAACAGTGCGGGGCGACTGCGACGGCGGTTGCTTCGGCTGCGGAGGCGATCGACATTTTACAGCAGTCGCCGCCGGATATTTTAGTTAGTGATATCGGTATGCCCGTTGAGGACGGCTACTCGCTGATCAGCAAAGTGCGATCGTCCGAATCAGACAAAATCAAGCGCTTGCCGGCCGTGGCGCTGACAGCTTATGCTAGCGAAGAAGACCGCCATCAGGCGATCGCCACTGGTTACAACGAACATTTAACAAAGCCAATCGAACCCGCTTTCTTCGCCACGGTTTTAGCCAAGTTAACAAAGTTGCATTAGGGCGATCGGGCATTACTGCAAACTTTGATATCATATCCGGTCAATTACCCTTAATAAAAAATGTTTGTAGTGAGGACTAAAGTCCTCAATAATCAGAGGACTTTAGTCCTCACTACAAACATTTTTTACTGAGCTCCCTCGACCCGACACGATCTTATACCAATTCTGAAAAGCAAGCATCTGTAGCGACACGGCAATGCCGTGTCCGGTGCGGGGAGTTAGGACACGGCATTGCCGTGTCCCTACGGTTCGCTTTGACTTTTAATAATTGGTATAAGATTGAAAACTCTAGCTGTTATCTGCCCACTCATAAGCCATTTATACAGCTTTTAATTAAGGATATAATTGCCCAGACACAGAAAAAAAATATAAAATTTATGACAGTTATTGTCAGTAAAAATCAAGCAAATGCCAAACAGCTAGAAACAGAACTGACAGAAGCAAATTTTGACAGCAAGGCCCAATATTCGCTGGTAGTTGGCTATATTGAAGCCGGAGGAAAATTTCAGAGCCTGTAGGGCGCGCCAATTGCCGGGAAAGGCACGCTATAGCAGTTAAAATACGATTATCAGCGCAATTGGTTTACACCCATGCCCATTTATCCCTTCAACCGCCTAACCGCCAAATTTTTCAGCAAGCTGCCGCTGCGAACGGTTCTAATTGTTCCGTTTGTTTTGCAAACGGTAAGTGTAGTTGGGCTAGTGGGCTATCTTTCTTTCAAAAGTGGTCAGGAATCAGTCGAGGATGTAGCGCATCAGCTAATCGAACAAGTAGGAGGACGAATTAGCGATCGCCTCACCGATAATAATGGACTGTCGGCAATCAATACCTCTCTGGGTAGGCTGCAATTCTCGGCTTCAGGACAAACTTTTATTATGGATCGATCGGGCAATCTGATTGCCACATCTACACTAGAAACACCCTTGGTGACGCCAGCAAAAAAGCAACCGACGCCATTGCTAGCCACCAACAGCAAGGATGCCCGAACGCGAGATATTGCTCGACAACTCGCCAACCGATTTGGCAACTTCCGCACGCTGCAAACTACTCAGAAATTGACCCTGGCGAGCAAGGGCGATAGGCAGTTTGTCCGCGTCACCCCCTATCAAGATTTCCGTGGTTTGGATTGGTTGATTGTGGTGGTGGTGCCAGAGTCTGATTTCATGGCTCCGATTCAAGCAAATACGCGCAACACATTGTGGTTATTGGCTGGTACACTACCGCTGGCGATCGCGATCGGATTGTTGACTTGCCGTTGGGTGACAAAGCCAATTATGCGCTTGAATACCGCCGCCAAAAATGTTGCCAAAGGAAAATGGGATCAACCTTTAGAAATTACACGCTTGGATGAAGTCGGATCTCTCGCCAATTCCTTCAATTTTATGGCAGCGCAACTGCAACAGGCTTTTGCAGACCAAAAATCTTTAAATGAAGCTTTAGCGCAAAGAGAGAGCCAACTAAAGCACTTTCTCGAAACCATACCAGCAGGAGTATCTATCCACGATGCCTCCGGTAAAGTCATGTACTTCAACCAAACTGCCAAGCATTGGCTCGGCGTAGAAACTATTCCCGATGCGACTTTAGAAGAATCAGTAGAAGTTTATCAAATCTACCGCCAAAACCAGCTTTATCCCACTGAAGAACTGCCCGCATTCCGAGCACTGCGCGGTGAAACGGTATTCCTTGAAGATGTAGAACTTTATCGAGATGGGAAATTTATTCCTTTTGAGGTGCGCGCCACACCAATTTTTGACGAAGGCGGAAACATTATTTATGCCATCAATGCTTTTTATAACATCGCACAGCGCAAACAATCTGAAAAAATATTAACTGACTACAATCACACTTTAGCTGCCGAAGTGGCCGAACGTAGCGGCGCCTTAGCTCGTGCTAACGAACTATTACAATATGAAATTACAGATCGCCAATTGCTTGAGCAAAAACTTTACTCTTCTACAGAGCAATTTGTGAAAATATTTGCGTCAATTACAGATATTGTATTTATTTTTGATGTTCAAGAAGAAACCATCCAAATTATACCTACTAAGGGAATTTTTCAATACAACTATCACACGAATCAGATCGACTCCATCATCGAACAATTTTTTGAGGAGGAAAGCGAGGAGATTTATTTTGCTCAAGTTCGACAGGCATTGGAAACCCAACAAACTATTAGTTTGGATTACAGTCTGCAGATTAATAACCAAGAAGTTTGGTTTGCTGCTAAAATTTCGCCGCTGTCGGATAGCTCTGCGGTTTGGGTAGCGCGCGACATTAGCGATCGCCAGTTTGCCGAATCTCGACTGCTGGAAGCCCAAAAAATTGCCCATATTGGCAGTTGGGAATACGATATCGCCACAGCAACAACCACTTGGAGTGAAGAACTATATCGCATTTATGAGCTCGACCCTACTCAAAAACCGCTGCCAACCGAACAATTAATCGAGCGTTTTCATCCAGAAGATCGAGCGCGCTATCTGACAATGGTGCGCGCTCGAGCTATGTCCGGGCAAAGCTTTGAAATTGATCTGCGGCTGATCCGAAGAGATGGCTCGCTCAGTTACATAGAAGTTCGAGGGAAACCGGTTTATGATGAAAAAGGGCAGTTGATCCGTTTGTTCGGCACTGTTTTGGATATTAGCGATCGCAAACAAGCCGAGTCAGCTTTGCGAGAAAGCGCCCAGGGAGAACAAGCCATCGCCCGATCGATCGAGCGCATCCGTCAATCCTTAGATATTGACACAATATTCAAAACCACAACCTCTGAACTGCGACAAACCCTAAAATGCGATCGTGTCGGTATCTATCGCTTTAATCCTGATTGGAGCGGGGAATTTGTTGCCGAATCAATGGCTCCGGGCTGGATATCTCTGATGCGACAACCCGACAATTGTAATGTGCCAAAAAATCTCGTCGAAGACTCTAGCTGTACCGTGAAAACTATGCAAGCCTCCGGTGAACCCGTGCTGGATACCTATCTACACAGAAATCAAGGTGGTATGTATGCTAGAGGCCTTTCTTACCGCATAATTGAAGACATATACAGCGCTGGGTTGAGTCCTTGTTACCTAGAACTTTTAAAAAAATTTCAAGCTAGAGCCTACGTTATTTTCCCCATATTTTGCGGCAGTCAACTTTGGGGTTTGCTCGCCAGCTATCAAAATTCTGCACCCCGCACTTGGCGCGAAGCAGAAATCAATATTGGGCTGCAAATTAGCACTCAACTAGGAGTCGCCTTACAACAAGCTCAATTGCTCGAAGCCACTCAACAGCAAGCAGTACAGCTTCAACAAGCCGCCTGGGCCGCAGAAGCTGCCAACCTTGCCAAAAGCACTTTCCTAGCAAATATGAGCCACGAACTCCGCACCCCGCTCAACGCAATTCTGGGATTCTCCCAATTGATGCAGCGCTCTACCAACCTCACTCGCGAACAACAGGAAAATATCCGCATTATCAACCGCAGCGGAGAACACTTGCTAGCTCTGATCAATCAAATATTAGATTTAGCCAAAATAGAGGCAGGACGCATTACACTCAACCCCACCGAATTTCCATTAAGCAGCCTGTTGAACGATCTGGAAGAGATGTTTCAACTCCAGGCAAGGGAGCAACAATTGCAGTTAATTTTTTACTGCTCTAGCGAAACTCCCGAATACGTGCAAACAGATCAAATGAAATTGCGCCAAGTTTTAATTAACCTGCTTTCTAACGCCATTAAATTTACCAAACACGGAGTAATTAGGTTAAGAGTAAGTGCATTTATCGACAGTGGAAATCAGCACTTACCCATCAGTAATTACCAATTACATTTTGAAATAGAAGACACGGGTTCCGGCATAGCTGCTGATGAGTTAGATAAGCTTTTCCAAGCCTTTGTGCAAACCAAAACAGGAACCCAATCTCAGCAAGGAACAGGCTTGGGGCTGGCTATCAGCCAACAGTTTGTCAAGCTGATGGGCGGCGTGATTACTGTACGGAGTGAAGTAGGACGCGGCACCACCTTCGCGTTTGATATCCCCGTCAGCGCCGTTGATGCCCCGGCGACTCAACCCGTACAGCCACCGCGTCGGGTGATAGCGCTGGAACGCAACCAGCCACGCTATCGTATTTTGATTGTGGACGATCAATCGGACAACCGCCAACTGCTGATCAAACTCCTCGCGGGCTTTAACTTTGAACTCGAAGAAGCCAGCAACGGCATGGAAGCTATTGAAATGTGGTCGAGTTTTGAGCCACACTTAATTTTTATGGATATGTGGATGCCCGTGATGGATGGACATGAAGCAACCAAACGCATTAAAGCCACCGTTAAAGGTCAAGTTACGGCAATTATTGCCGTGAGTGCCGGTAACGCTGAAGAAGCGCAAAGCGTTACTGTATCAGATGATTGCGATGACTTTATCCACAAACCCTTTCGAGATACAGAAATTTTTGCCACCCTCCACAAACATCTGGGAGTGCGTTACATTTACGGTGAACCGGAGAGTGTTCCCGAGTCAACTCAAATCGAGGCTCCGACTCCAGAGACTCTTGCAGCTTTACCCGCAGATTGGCTGGCAGCTTTAGAGAAAGCCACAATTGAGTGCGATTTAGAGTTAATTCTGATCCAAATTGAGCAAATTCGCGATCGCAATGACGCTTTAGCTAGTGCTCTAGCCGGATTTGCTAACCAGTTTCAGTTCAATCAAATACTAGCTCTCATCCATCCCGAAACGAAAGAGAAATGATATTATACCCGGTTCGTAGTGAGTACGACCGTCCTCATAAAACCCGCTAGGACGATCGTACTCACTACAAGCCTATAAAGGTTATTTTACCGAACTAGATATGAATTACGAAGCAACTCCCCTCTTAAAAGGGAATATTTTAATTGTTGATGATATTCCGACTAATTTGCAACTTTTAGCTCAAATACTCTCGCAGCAAGGGTACAAAACACGCACCGCACCCGACGGGAAACTAGCGCTGCGGTCGATCGAGTTAACTCCTCCTGACTTAATTTTGCTCGACATCATGATGCCCGGTATGGACGGCTACAAAGTCTGCCAAGCATTGAAAGCTTCTCCCACAACCAAGGACATTCCGGTTATTTTTATCAGTGCTTTGAATGAAGTGTTAGATAAAGTCAAAGCCTTTGAAGTTGGTGGTATAGATTATATCACAAAACCATTTCACGAACAAGAAGTTCTCGCCCGCGTCTCAAATCAACTCGTGCAGCGCCAGTTGTTCCAGCAAACACAATCCTACGCCCAGCAACTCGAACAAACCGTAACTGAACTCAAGAAAACTCAAGCTCAGTTAATACAGAAGGAAAAAATGGCTTCTTTAGGTCAGCTAGCAGCAGGAATTGCTCACGAAATCAACAATCCCGTCAGCTTTATCTACGGTAACATTGCTCTAGCGGCGGACTATGCACGAGATTTACTTCGCCTCCTCGAATTGTACCGACATTACTACCCGCACCCGGTGGCAGAAATTATCGGCGAATTGGACGAAATTCAACCCGAATTCATCGCAGAGGATTATCCAAAACTTCTGAATTCGATGACAGAAGGTGCTTCTCGGATTAGCGAAATTGTGATGTCTTTGCGGAAATTCTCCCGGCTTGGCGAACAAAAGTACAAGCCAGTGGATATTCATGAAAGCATTGACAATACTTTAGTTATTTTGCAGCACCGGTTGAAGGGAGCAAACAAAGCTGGTGAGATAGAGGTCATTAAACACTACAGCCAACTGCCAAGAGTCACCTGTTACGCCAGTGAGTTAAATCAGGTGTTCATGAACCTGCTAAGTAATGCTATTGATGCCCTGGAAACTCAACCATCTCCCCGAAAAATTACCATCAGCACTTCAGTAAGTTGTGAGTCAGAATCGGCCCTGCAGAATCAAGATTCAAAATTAGCCACTCACAACTATAAATCCGTTGTTATTCACATTTCTGATAACGGTTGTGGGATGAGTGAGGAAGTGCGCCACCAGATATTTGACCCATTTTTTACTACGAAGCCTGTAGGCCGCGGTATTGGATTAGGGTTGGCAATCAGTCACGATATTGTAGTGGAAAAACATGGAGGTCAAATCAGTTGTATTTCTGCTCCGGGCCGAGGAACCAAGTTAATTGTGCAGATTCCGATATCTGTTAAATTTTAATAAATTTCAACCTTTTAAAATTTAACAGACCGAGAGAATATATCACATAGATTGTACACGAGCATCTGTAGGGAAACGGCATTACCGTTTCCGGCGTGGGGATTATGGAAACGGCAAGGGCTATTGGTGTCAACTTAAGGTAAAACCGATATTTCGTCAGTCCGTCAGGGGTTGAAACCCCTGCCTCAAAGCGAAAGTCCTCTAAAAGAGGACTGAATAATTTATTAGTTTTCTTTTAGAGGACTTTTGCTATAAGCCCCGTGGAATTCAATCCCTGGCGGAGTGCCGGGTGAGCGGGAGGACTGGCGGACTAAAGGCTTAAGTTGAGACCCATGGGCACGGTGCCGTCTCGAAAGCTGTGGGTAATATTAATGCCGATGGTATCGGATTTGATAGAAGTCCTCATTACAAACAGGGGCTGATTGTGGGGAAGTGACCAGAGAGCGTATTTACTTTAAATCCAGCAATCCGCTAGTTTTTAGCTTGGGATTAAACCGGATTTCTTCTGTTACGCCGCGAGCTTTCAGCAGCACGAAAATTTCATTTTCCACGCGCCGCGCGACATTTTTCAACAATTTATCTTTGGCAATTTCATCGGCGAAGATACCTTCATAATTTGCCGTTTCTTGGGCAGTCATTACAGTTTTGGTGTCGATGGGATCGTTCCACTTGCCAGCATCGGCACCGTTACCCTGGGGTTGGGAACCGTTTTCGGCAATCCAACTTGATCGGATGCTTTCTAGGATAGTGCGGCTGGGCTTGTCAATAGTTTGGACTTTCAGCCAGTAGCAATATTGGGTTTGGCGCACCAAATGCTGTTTGAGGCTGAGGTAAATGTCGCGAGAATAGCCGACAAATTGCAGGACTTTCTCGCTGTCAAAAATCGCGTAAACGCCGATTTTTCCCTGAACAAAATCGGGCAATTTTCCCTCAGAGTCTATGTATGGAATGAAGTCTAAGCTGGCTAGAGATTGAATGTCTTCTGTCATCCGATTTTAGATTTTAGATTTTAGATTTTAGATTAAACCACAGATTAACCCGCCTTTACCTAACTATTGAAAACTCGATAAATTGCACAGAGGCGGCTGGGTTTAAATATTTTGGCTTGGAACATGAAATTAGGCGGGACGTTGACGATCGCAAAATCGCTCGATTGATGATACTTTTCAAATTCCGCAGGCATTCCCTTCGGCGTCTCGCTGCTGTAAGGGACTGGCTGAAACAGTAACTCGGCAAACTCAATGCGCGAGCAGTGCAATTGTAGCGCTACTTGTTTGACAAAGCTTTCACCGGTTAATAAACCGAACAGTGCAGTTTTAGCATCTGGTTCGAGGACAAAACTGCTATCGTAGCTTTCAATAATCTTAAGACCCATTTTCTGTATACTCCTGACAGACGGCGGTGAACGCTTATTGGTTAACTGTTGAGCGATCGACTTAATCCTGAATTTTACCTGAGATTGACCCTTTTGAAGGCAGAACGTATTCGGCAGGAGGTCAATCGATTTTAGATTTTAGATTTTAGATTTTAGATTTTAAATTGAAGCATTGACCCCACGGATAAATTCGGGGGCAAGTTTCATCGGATACAGGTTTTTTATTTCTGGGTCCTGAGTCTGCGAAGGAATGAATCTGGGGGCTTGTATCCTGGATGCTTTCGGTCAATAAAAATACCACAATCAGGAAATTTTGACAAATAGCCCTGATTTATTTGCCGATCGCTTTTATCATGTCCGTATCGCCATCTATCCGACTACGACTAAAAGGCTATGCAGAAGATTGAAAAAGCATCATTCCCAGTTTTGAGAAGTGCCCCGAACCAGCCGGACTGGCTAGAATTGGTAGAATACGCCTCTGTTGCTGGTTCAGCTATTGGCACGATTGCTGCAGGATTGTCGGGCCAAATTGTCTACGCTGCCGCCCCCTTAACCGCAGCACTCTCGCTGAATCTCGCCAATCGCCAGCGTTTCGAGCAACAAATGCAACAAAAGGCAAATTCTGCGATTACGGACGTACAGGCTGCAGTAGAACGTCGATCGCAGCAAGTTCAGATACTACCTGGAGAACCTGCGGAACTCTACACCGCCGTCTCCGACTTGCAGCAGAAACTCCAGGGCTTGGAATCCGGCGTCATCGCCGAGGTACAAGCTGCCGTAGCCTCCCTCGAACGCCAAGCCCAGGCGCTGCCTGCAGATTCTCAGGAACTCTACACGATCCTCTCCGATTTGCAGCAAAAACTCCGCATTTTGGAAACTAGCGCCCTGAGAGAGCATGATTGGGAAAATGTCAACGTCCGATTTTTATTGATGGGCGAAAAGTTAACTGAAGTTAAAACTATTACGGCTCAGTTACAGGAGCGATCGAACGAAGTAGACTTCGATACCATCCAAGGTTCTCTCAAGCAATTGCAGGACTTGCTCGATCGACCCACAATAGATGCAGGGATGCTGCAAACCGAGATTCAGCATTTGCAGCAGCAAGTGTCCGAGTTGCAGAGACAAAATCAAGAAATTGTCAAGCCTTATTTGCAGCGTCTGACTCGCGCCGTGAAGAAACTATCAGCAAATTAGTCTTACTTATTCGTTTTTCGTAGGGTGCAGCGCGGGCATCTTCCCGCATTCTTTCGTAGGGTGCGCCGGGCCGCGCACCTTACCAATTACCCATTACCCGTTACTAAATTTTTGCCAAGCTTGCCAGAAAACATAAATCGATAAAACTGCCAAGAGCGATCGAAAAGCTAAACTAACAATACGATCGGGCAGTCTCGGCAAAAACCGCGTGCTCACCTGCGCGCCCAACAAACCGCCGCCGCCAAGAATTAACCCCACAACCCACAAAACATTCCCGCGCGCCGCGTGTCCCGCCGTCGCCGAAATTGCCGTGATGACTATGACGCCCAAGCTGGTTTGAATTGCGGTTTTAATGCTTTCTCCTAATAGCAAAATTTGCAGGGGAACCATAATTACGCCGCCGCCTACACCAAACAAACCCGCTAATAAACCCGCCGCACTGCCGGTGGCCATTTTAGCAAAAGTTGGATTGAATAAAATATTAGAATTATTTGGCAATTGGTGATTGGCAATTGCTAATTGAGCATTTTTTCCTTGTCCCGCTGCTCCTCCTATTTCCCCTTGTTCTGCTTCCCTTTTCTTCTGAGCTGTCAGGTGCTTGCGAACTTCAATCAAATAAATATTGAGCCACAGCAACAACCCAAAAGTAAGTAACAGCAAGTAAGGCGGAAATATACCCGCCAAATAAGCACCGATTTGTGCTGTGATGACGGCGGGAAATCCGATGCCTGCGACTTGGCTCAAGCTGAGGTAGCCCATGCGCCAATTTTGGATGCTGCCAGAAAGAGCTGTAATGACGATCGACAAACCGCTAGTAGCAACCGCTTGCACGGGGGCGTAATTGAGAGCCACCAACAAAGGCACGAGAACCGTACCGCCACCGATACCCAAAAATCCAGCTAGAATTCCGGCAAAAATTCCCGCCGCACCCAACATCAATAATTCACTGATACTCATTAGTCATTAGTCATTAGTCAGTAGTCAGTAGTCAACAGTTAACAGTCAACAGTCAACAATCCACAATCAAATTTTAAGAATCATTAGTTGTGCCGTCCGGCATAATTGCCCGCCTCAAATCTGCATCGCGGAAGTTAGTTCGATTGAGATTAGCATCAATCAAAACCGCTTCCACCAAAACAGCCCCGCTGAAATTAGACCAGCACAGCTTTGCCCGGTACAAATTAGCACCGCTCAAATTAGCTCTTGCCAGCGTTGACCAACTCACATTAGCAACTCTCAAATTAGCATTGCTCAGATTAGCGTCCGTGAGATTAGCTCCAACCATCGTTACTTGGCGCAAGTCTGCACCAGCCAAGTTGGCCCCGCTCACCATCGCCCCGCTGAGAATTGCCTGATTCAGGTTAGCTCTTTCTAAAAGCGACTCGCTGAGGATGGCATTTGTCAGGTTTACCGCTTTGAGAGTTGACCAACTCAAATTTGCCTTCATCAAATTAATGCGAATCATGCTAGCGTCGGTTAAGTTGGCCGCAAACAAATTCGCTTCGGTAAAGTTGGCTTCGGTCAAATTAGCTTCGGTCAAATTAGCCTTGGTCATATTGACTTCTCTCGCCATTGAGCCGCGCAGGTTGGCTCCCATCAGGTTAGCCCCGCTGAGATTGGCGCGGCTCAAATCAGTACCGATGAGGTTTGCTTCGCTCAGGTTAGCTTCCGTCAAGTCCACCCCTGCCAATTTCACCTCGCGCAAGTTCGCTCCCGTCAGGTTAGCGCCTTTGAGGTTTGCGTCTTGGAAATTCGCTCTGGTAAAGTTAGCCTCGCTGAGGTTTACCCCTTTTAAGTCGGCCCCGACGAGGTTAATCTCTCGAAAATTTCTTTCTCCGGCCGCATATTGCCTCAGAATTCGATCGGCCTCCATGTCATTCGCCTCGCAATTTTTTTTAAACGTTAGAGTGATGGGTGTTACCACATCATCCCAGATAAATACGGTATTCACTCTGCACGCTGTACTATCTGTAGAATCTTTGCACTGCTTTCCGGACACTGGTGTGCCACTGCCTCCTAAAAGGTCTGACAAATATCAAAGCTTCTGAGAAAATCAACAATAGGGTAAAACTCTCGGCGCTCGGCACTGAGTCAGTCGATTTTAGATTTTAGATTTTAGATTTGCTCCACAGATTCCTCTGGGAGCCGGAACTTTGGTCTAAAATTATGGGCTCACCACGACGATTATCGGAAACTTGTATTCGTTTTTGGGCGAGCTGGCAGTTGACAACTGAACAACTGTCAACTGTCAACTGTCAACTGTCAACTGTCAACAGACAAAGGAAATTTTAAAATGCCTGAAAATTTGAGAAGCCAAGCTGTGACTGGAGGCGTGCAGCGCGCGCCCAACCGAGCAATGCTGCGGGCAGTCGGTTTTGGTGACGGCGATTTCACTAAGCCGATTGTGGGGATTGCCAACGGGTACAGCACGATTACGCCCTGCAATATGGGATTGAACGACCTCGCTTTGCGGGCTATTGCGAGTGCAAAGGAAGCCGGGGCGATGCCGCAGATGTTCGGTACGATTACTATCAGCGACGGAATCTCGATGGGAACTGAAGGGATGAAATATTCTCTGGTGTCGAGAGATGTGATTGCTGATTCCATCGAAACTGTTTGCAACGGCCAAAGTATGGACGGGGTGCTGGCTGTCGGCGGTTGCGATAAAAATATGCCAGGGGCGATGATTGCGATCGCCCGCATGAACATTCCTGCTATTTTTGTTTACGGTGGCACGATCAAACCAGGACACCACAACGGACGCGATTTAACCGTTGTCAGCGCTTTTGAAGCAGTTGGTCAATTCAGCGCGGGCAAAATTGACGAAACAGAACTCAATGCAGTGGAACAACAAGCTTGTCCGGGTGCGGGTTCCTGTGGCGGAATGTTCACAGCAAATACGATGTCTAGCGCTTTTGAAGCGATGGGCATGAGTTTGCCTTATTCTTCCACAATGGCTGCTGAGGATGCCGAAAAAGCTGACAGCGCTGCCGAATCTGCAAAAGTTGTGGTGGAAGCTGTCCGGAAACAGTTGTTACCGAGCCAAATTTTGACGCGCAAGGCCTTTGAAAATGCGATCGCGGTAATCATGGCAGTCGGCGGTTCAACCAATGCTGTGCTGCATTTATTAGCCATTTCCAATGCGATCGGCGTTGAGTTGTCCCTCGACGATTTTGAAACTATTCGAGCAAAAGTACCAGTGCTGTGCGACCTCAAACCCAGCGGCAAATACGTAGCAACCGATTTGCACAAAGCCGGCGGCATTCCTCAAGTAATGAAAATGCTGCTAGAAAAGGGTTTGCTCCACGGAGACGCCCTGACAATTACCGGCCAAACTGTTGCTGAAGTGTTAGCAGATATTCCAGCCGAACCCCGCACCGACCAAGATGTCATCCGCCCTTGGAACAACCCACTTTACGCCCAAGGACATTTAGCAATTCTCAGGGGAAATCTGGCAACAGAAGGAGCCGTTGCTAAAATTACGGGCGTTAAAAAACCGCAAATTACCGGCCCGGCGCGGGTATTTGAATCTGAAGAAAATTGTTTGGATGCAATTTTAGCGGGCAAAATTCAAGCCGGAGATGTGATTATCATCCGCTACGAAGGGCCCAAAGGCGGACCGGGAATGCGCGAAATGTTAGCACCAACTTCGGCAATTATTGGCGCTGGTTTGGGAGATTCTGTAGGGTTAATTACTGACGGTCGCTTCTCTGGCGGAACTTACGGCATGGTTGTTGGTCACGTTGCACCGGAGGCGCAAGTTGGCGGGACAATTGCTTTGGTAAAAGAGGGCGATTCAATTACGATTGATGCTAACAATCGCTTGTTGCAGCTCAATGTTTCTGATGCAGAATTGGAGCAGCGGCGGGCTCTTTGGCAGCCTCCTAAACCTCGCTATACTAAGGGCGTTTTGGCTAAATATGCTAAGTTGGTTTCTTCTAGCAGTGTTGGTGCGGTGACTGATTTAGGTTTGGGTTAAAGTAGGAAATTTTTAACCGCAGATGAAGGCAGATAAACGCAGATGAACGCAGATAAAATCCTATCTGCGTTCATCTGTGTTCATCCGCTGATATCTGCGGTTAAAAATTTACCAAATTAACTGCGCTGATTCAAAAAGCGGCCTGCCATCGACATGGCGTCAGTAATATCTACGTCGCCGTCTCCATCTGAATCTAAAAATGTATTCAAAACGGGATTGCTGCCTTGGGCTGGGTTTTGGGCGTTGCTGCCGGTTTTTAGCAAATTCAGCACCAGCGGCACCAAAACAGGTATCATCGCCTGCACTGTGGCGTTATTCAAACCAGTTCTGTGGGCGATATCGTTCACTATCTGCGTCAGTTGGCCGACTCCGAACAAACTCTGTACCGCTTGCGGATTGGGATTTGTGCCGCTAAATTGGTTGACAAGTTGTTGAGCTTGTGCGTCTCCTGACTGCGATCGCACGTCTTGCAATGCCGATCGCACGTATCCGCCCAAAACCGACATTGCTAGCTGAGTCGTGCCCGTATTGACGCCCTGGTTGCTGCTCAACTGTTCTACCGCACCGAGAATGTTGCCCAACTGATTGGGATTTGCTTGTTGGTTGGGATTGTCGATCGCGCTCAAAATTTGGTCAAATAGTCCCATAATTTTCGCTCCGTACAGTGATTGCTCAACTTTAAATTATAGCAAATCCTGTTTTTCAAGATTACCGAAAATAGTTTTGATGTGGGTCTTATAACTCATCTATTGGCGTAGCGACAGCCATTCAAGAAGCAATCTCATACCATTTGAGATTTGAGATTTGAGATTTTAGAGGTGGAATGAATTCTGACATCAGAGTGGAGAGCTTGCTTGCAGTTGCATTCTTTTTTCAAACATGGATAAAAACGGATAATTTTTAAGTTTTTACAGTTCCTATTTTTTCAGCCTTGGTTGGCACTTTCTCGTTGCCTATGGAATTTGATTCCCGAGCAATTGGAGGTTGTAAGAGCGTATTTTGCCTTAAATCCTCCTGCTTAATCGGCAGGGCGATCGCAAATTCCGTCCCCGTTCCCACCTCAGACCAAAAGTTAATCGTCCCGCCGTGTTTCTTGACGATAATTTCGCGACCAATTGCCAATCCCAAACCAGTGCCTATACCTCTCGGTTTAGTAGTAAAGAATGTTTCAAACATTTTTTCTTGACTCTCTGGCGCTATTCCCATACCGTTATCTGAAATTCGCACTACCACTGAGTCGTCGTCCAAGTATTCTGTAGCAATCACAATTATCGGGGAAAAACTCGGTGCTTCTTGTTGGCTTGAGTCCGAAGCCGATTGTTTTTTCCCCTCCTCAGAGCTGGTTTTCTCAATTTTTGCTTTCTCTTCCACAGCATCTAGTGCATTGTTCAGAAGATTCACAAATACTTGGTAAAGCAAACCCATATAGCCTTCAACAGGCGGAATATTCCCGTAATTGCATACCACTTCAATGCCCTGTTTGATGCGGCTGTTGAGAATCAGCAAACTGCTGTCTATGCAGGCGTGCAAGTCGACGGGATGAGGGGCTGCCTCATCGAGGCGAGAAAAATCTTTCAAACTTAAGATAATAGCTTTTGCTCTTTCAGCACCTACTTGCATTGAGTCAAATATTTTGATCAAATCTTCTTTGAGAAAATCGATGTCTATTTCTTCGCCTTTCGCGACCACTGCGACCGGGGGGTTGGAAATTTCTGTTTCGTAAGTTTTGAGCAAATCTAAAATATCTTCAACATAATTTCTGGCCGGGTCGATATTGGCATAGATAAAATTGATTGGGTTGTTAACTTCGTGAGCAACACCGGCTAACATCCGCCCCAAAGTTGCCATTTTCTCATTTTGCAGTATCTGGCTTTGTTGTTCAGATTTCAATTCTTCTAGCAACTGATTTACTTTCTGAATCAGTTGATTCAGCGAAGCTGCTAATACTCCCACTTCATCGGTGCTGGTAACTGGTACTTGCAACTGAAAATTAGATTCTTCAGTCACTCGCTGAGCGATTTTAGTTACAGCGGCTAGGGGTTTGGCGATCGCCCGACTGGTGAAGCCCGCCAGCACTGCTGCAACGACGATCGACAGTGCCATGCTACCCAAAATTATTTGCACCCGCAGCGCCTGGGCTCGCAGCAGATCCTCCCGTCCTGCATCTTCTTGCTGTTGGGCGCGATCGATAATTGCTGCTATATCATTGACAGCCGTATTTAGTTGCAACCCTATTTTATTTCGAGCGAAATTCGACAGCAACTTACGTTTTACGCTTTGTTGAGCGGGGTTATTGGGCAACTGACTAATTTTTTTATTAACTATTTCTAGTTGATAAATATAATTAGACAGTAGCGAATTGCAAGTATTTCTAAATTTACCTATTCCTTTTATTTGTTTCAGGTATTTAGGTTTCTTGACTTCAGATAGTAACTCTTTTAAGCGGTAAATATTATTTTGTAGCTGTTTGTATTTGCTGTCAAATATTTGGGGCTTGTCGATGCCGTAAATCAGCCACTCTTGGCTGTTTTGCGTCCGCACTAAAGCCACCTGCAACTTATGTAAAAGCTGAGTTTCTCGATCGAGGTGTACTTGATTGTTAATTCTGCGATAGTAATGAGTGCCCACCAACATCCCGACACTCGTTCCCCCAATCGCAACACAAAGAGCCAGTGCGTACCCACGGCAGATTTTGTCGTGAATACTGAGGTTGCCCAAGGAACGGGCTATGTGAGCGAAATAATTGGGCTTTGGTGGCTGGGTCTCTTTGATGTTATGCTCGCAAGAGGTAGAGAGTTCTTGTGAAGGCTGATTCAGATGTTTGAGCTGCATATAGCAATCCTAAATCATTATCATGAGTACGGTACAATTATATGCAATACTTGATTATGACAAAAAAAATGAAT
>NZ_JAUBQX010000025.1:0-91062 GCF_036701505.1 Microcoleus sp. Pol11C2 | reverse complement strand
GGCTTAACTGCTTATCAAGCTATTCAACAAGCCCTCTCTATTCATGGCTCCCTTTTTTCCCCTAGTTGAGCAATTACAATAAATCCAACCTTGACGCGGTTTTTGTCCAGCCACTCGCTCACTCCAATTCACTCATTAACTTTTCTCTTTCTTTGTACAGATTAAGTCTCACCTGTTCCTCTGGTTGGTGGCTATATCTAACCTCAAGCATGGGAGCAGTGTTATAGACATATTCTAGTAACTGATCCAGTTTATCCTCTCCTGCACCCGCCCATTCTCTCCTGATGTTGTCAAGCATGAGCTTCAGACCTAAAGGTAACTTTAAATCATCCACATTACCTGCTCTCTCACCAAGTCTGATGAATATAATTTTTCCCTGAGATTCTTGAAAAATCTCTTTGCCATTCATTTGATTTAAAGCAGCGTCTATGCCTTCATTCCAAGGCCCATAGTGATAAAAACGCCAATCTAAATCAGTAAGCTGCTTGTTTGTCCATTTGACCGCATAAAGATCGGCTAAGTACAAAAACTTGATTAACTGCATTTTTGTAATATAGCCTTTTGTTGCGTAGACAAAGTATTTGATCAGGTTTTCTAGCATGGCTTTCCTTCTTTTGATTTGAAAAAGCTCCCTAATTAATCTTATAATTTGTTCGCTCAGTTTAACTTTATTCTATTATATCATCCAAAGGAAAGCTTGGCTATTAAACAACTAAAAAATATCACAATTTAATTGCTAATCACTAATCGCCCTAAAGCAATTAGCAATTAGCAATCTTACCCAAATCCTCACATTTTGCTGATAATTCTTTGCAGGATTTCCACGCCTGATACCGCTTGCCAGCCAAACAGCCCCAAAAGCACAATATTCAGAAAGATGTGAGTGTTTCTCGCCCAATCACTGCCTTTTTGCATCAAAGGAGTCAGCGAGGCTGCGATCGCAATTAAGGCCATCATTCCCAACCCTGCTAGCAAGTGCGGGCCGACAAATAGCTTGCCGTTGTTGATGTAGGTGACACCCATCCCGACGATCGCCACCGTAACCATCAAGGCTAACAGCAAAGAACCCATCTGGTGGTGCTTGATGCTGAATTTGCCCTTAATTAACTCTTTTTTGAGTTCGCCTTCCGCACTTCTGGTACGTCGGATTTGAATGCCCAGATACAAAGCATAAAATGAGATAGCCAGCAGTACCCACATTAAAACTGGGTGGATGAATTGGCTCCAAACTTTCACTGACTGAGGAATTTCGAGATTCATAGTGTTCTGAGGATTAGCAAACATACTTCATAAAACTTAGCATACCAGTCTGGCCGTCTCGTGCGACGGTAAAAATATACGGTATGAGAGACTATTATGCCTGCCACTAAACAAGACGCTGTATTGATTCAAGCCGCCAAGACTGGCAACATTATTCACGTCCAAGCTTTACTCGCTAAGAATGTTAACGCTAACGCCAAAGACTCTGAGGGGACGACGGCTTTGATGTTTGCGGCCCAAAAGGGTTATACAGAAATCGTGCGTACTCTACTAAACAATGACGCTAATGTCAATCATGTGAGCAGGCGTTTTGGCTTGACAGCTTTGATGCTGGCGGCGGCTCACAAACAAGCTGACTCTGTGCGGCTGTTGTTGGCTGCAGGTGCTGATGTTAATGCTAAAAATGATGATGGAAGTACGGCTTTAATGGCGGCTTCTCTGAAGGGCGATATCAATGTTGTGCGGATGTTACTTGATGCTAATGCTGATGTAAATGTCCAAGATAAAGATGGAGATTCAGCTCTGAAAATAGCTGCTTTATCCGGTCATCTAGCTGTTGTAAAAGCTTTGGTGGATGCGGGTGCTGTTGCTGACAATTCTATGCTGTTTTTAGCTGTCCGTCAAGGAAGCGCTGAAATTGTGCGAATTTTGCTCAAGTGTGGGGCGGATGCTAATGTTAAAAATCTAGAGAGCAAAACTGCTTTGATGCTGGCTGCGACGGCGGGAAATTTGGCAGTTGTCGAGGCGCTGTTGGCGGCTGGCGCTGATGTCGAAATTCCCGACAAAAACGGAGAAACTGCTTTAACTTTGGCTGCGGATGCCGGCAATACTGATGTGGTGCAAACTTTGCTTAGTGGGGGTGCTAATGCGAATGTGAAAAATGGAGATGGGGGCACGGCTTTGATGGCCGCTGCTGCTGGGGGAAATGCGGCGATCGCCCATATCTTACTCGATGCTGGCGCGGATATTAACGCTAAGGATAAAGATGATGAAACTGCTTTGAATTTTGCCGTGGTTGAGGGCTGCGAAGATGTGGTGGAATTGCTCTTAAACCGAGGTGCTAGTGTCGGTTCTAGAAATCGGTTGGGCGATACGCCTTTACTGGTGGCGGCTGTTCACGGCCATAGTGCGATCGTATCGGCTTTGCTGCAAAAAGTAAATTCAAATCGGGCTGATTTTCTGAATGCGAAAAACTTTGGGGAGACGGCTTTGACGCTGGCTGCGTTTCACGGACATACCGAGACGGTGAAGGCTTTGCTTGACGGCGGTGCCGATCCCAATGTCCCGGCGGATTTGGGGAAAACTGCTTTAATGAAAGCGTGCGATCGCGGTTATATTGCGATCGTCCAATTATTAGTCGAAAAAGGTGCGGATGTCAACTTGCTCGATGATTCGGGCGCAACCGCTGTAATGTGGGCAGCGCATCGGGGTTATCCTGATGCAGTAAAGATTTTAATTGATTCTGGTGCAGAACTCAACCACAAAAATCCGGGAAATTATACAGCTTTAATGCTGGCTGAGTTTAAGGGTTATTCTAATGTGGTGAAATTGCTCAAAAGTGCTGGAGCACTGGAGTAAGAATGAAATCGTTTTGAATAAGGTAATTCTGTCATTCTGAGCGTAGGGGGGAAGTGAAAAATCTCACATATCGGGACTTACGCATTGTAACGGTGTGGCAATAATTTGAGATTCTTCGCTTCACTCAGAATGACAAAATTTGGTAATTAGTGCGTCCTGGACTATGAATTAACCTCAATTTGCTTTGCGTACCCAGCCGTTAATAGTAAAGCGGCTATCAGCAAAAGCTTTTGAGGGACAGCTAACTCGCAAAACTTCGTGCATATAGCGACTTAGAAAAAATACAATGCTGTTATTGCGAGGCTCAACGGTTCTGAATGTCTGGTCAGCAACATAAAAATTGTTCTCAATTTTGCTGTCATAAATCTGCAACTCGCCACCTGAAAAAGCCTTGGGTTCTCGATAGAAATAGTACACGTAAGTAAAAAATCGGCTGGCGGTATCTGGCGAGCCACTGTCGTTGTGAAGTTTATAAAAGTTGTTGTCATTGTGCATGGTTAGCTGAGCTTCTATCTCACCCAGGGGAAATGACGGAATATTTAAACTTTTCAGCACGTCGGGGAGAATTGCTTTGATACGATTAACCATCAGTTCCGAAAATTCGGGGAACGAGTGGAGTACCATCGAACGGCGGTAATCTTCGGCATTTGTTGAGGTGCTGGTACTCACAAATTCTGATTCTTTTGCTAAGACATATTTAAGGAGTTTGTTCTTTTCGGCAGGGGTCAAAAAGTTGTCTATTTGGGCGTAGCGAGATATTAAATCGTCATTCACAGGCGGCGCAGGGGCGGGAATTTCTGTGGCTGGAATTTCTACGGGAATTTCTGGCTGCTGCGGTTGCAGTTGCTGCAAGTAAATTGGGGGTTCTGTGACTAATCCCACTAGGTGTTCGCCGGGAAAAAAAAGGGTGGAACGCCCGTCGTCTATGGGGATTTGAAATAAGGGCGAAAAACTGAGTGTTTGTTGGGTGCGATCGACTAATGTTTTGATCAGGCTGTGGAATAATGGTGTATCAGATTTGAGCGTGACGGTGCACTGATGTCCGCCAGTGAGCAGGATTTTGACTTTTACGTCTTCAGGTTTAATTTGCTGTTGAATTGTGGTATTCATAGCCGTTAGTTATAGAAGAAGGAAGTTCGGCAACGGATTCGCTCGACGGATGTAACGGATGGATGGATGGGAGAAGAAAGAAGGAAGATGGAAGATGGAAGAACAAAAATTCAATCATTGCTTGAGGGCGGGCTAGAAGCCCACCCCACAAGAGAATTGACTCTTTGTGGAATAGGCATCTTCCCTGTTCGTGACAGATACCTAAGATGTCATTACTAGACTACGAACTTAATTAATGCAAGAAGTGGCGGATATCAGTGAAAACCATTGTGATTCCAAGTTGGTTGGCGGCTTCAATGGAATCTCGATCGCGCATACTTCCGCCCGGTTGGACGATCGCAATTATGCCCGCCTCAGCCGCAGTTTTGACTGAATCGTCGAAGGGGAAGAAACCATCGCTAGCCAAAATCGCTCCTTTGCTTTTCTCTCCTGCTTGTTCTAATGCTAGTTTAACTGAGCCGACGCGATTCATTTGTCCGGCGCCGACACCGATTGTAGTGCGATCGCGCGTCACAACGATCGCATTTGATTTGACGTGTTTCGCTACTTTCCAAGCAAACAGCAATTCTTCCAACTCTCCCGCAGTCGGCTGTTTCTCAGTAACAACCCGCCATTTGCTAGTTTCTTCTACTATATTATCTGAGTCTTGCACCAGCAAACCGCCTGCAATAACTTTAACAGTTTGTGGCGGCCCTTGAGTCAAATCAGGCAAAATTAATACTCTAACTTTCGCCTTTTTCTTGATAATTTCTTCTGCTTCTGGTTCGCACCCCGGCGCGACAATACATTCTAAAAATGTTTGAGTTAACGCCGTTGCGGTAGCAGCATCAATGGGGCGGTTGAGGGCGACAATGCCGCCGAAAGCTGAGACTGAATCGGTGTCGAAGGCTTTTTGATAAGCTTCAGAAATAGTTGTCCCCAAGGCTGTGCCGCAAGGATTTGTATGCTTCAGAATAGCGGCGGCGGGTGTGTCGGGGAATTCTACGATTAGCCGCCTTGCTGCTTCTAAATCTACTAAATTATTGTAGCTTAATTCTTTGCCTTGCAGGATGGTGCTAGTCGTCCAGCCTGTCGGTGTACTTCCGCTTTGATACCAGGAGGCGGCTTGATGGGGATTTTCGCCGTAGCGCAGAGTTTGCAACTCTTTTCCTGATAAATTAAACTCGTCTGGTAGCGCAGATTTTTCAGCGGATTGGCTGCTGCTGAGATAAGTTGCGATCGCGCGATCGTAGTTTGCTGTATGTTTGAAGGTTTCTAGCGCACATCTTTGCCGAAACTCTAAGGATGCTTCGCCGCCATTTTCCCGCAGTTCTTTTAAATAAGTATTGTACTGTTCTGGATCGCACAACACTGTCAAATGAGCGTGGTTTTTAGCTGAGGCTCTCAACATTGCCGGCCCGCCGATATCTATCTGCTCAATTGCGTCTGCTAGAGTAACTCCTGGCTTAGAAATTGTCTCTTCAAATGGATACAAATTGACTACAACTAGATCGATCGCCCGAATTTGATTTGCTGTTAAGTCTGCGAGGTCTTCCGGTACATCGCGGCGTGCTAAAATACCTCCGTGGATTCGCGGGTGAAGTGTTTTGACTCGCCCTCCCAAAATTTCGGGAGAACCAGTATATTCCGCAACTTTGGTCACTGGGATGCCTGCTTCTTTGAGGGCTGTTGCTGTCCCGCCACTACTAATTATGTCAAATTCAAATTCTTCTACTAGACTGCGCGCTAAGTCGATTAGTCCGCTTTTATTGGATGTGCTCAGAAGTGCTAGACGTGCCATTGGTTTGAAGTTGCGATCGCAAAAATAGATAGGTTATATTCTATATCACATCTGCCTGCAGGGAGATGATTTGGTAATGGCTAATTATGATTATTTTTGAAAATTTAAAGATGAGTCCGCTCATTTTTAAGTATATTTTTTTTCAAAATTATATAATAATTTATACTGACCCGTGGCTTCTAAATATTTAGGACTTGCGCGTGGAACTGATTATTTTGTGAGTGCGAGGGGGATTGAAGCCATCTCCAGCTTGCACCTTTCGTATCGCTACGTAAGTGTCAATGTTGTTGAAATTACTTAATAAAACGTAATAGATAATTATAGGGCGATTACTCAGGAATTTTAACGAAGTTTTAGGATGAATTAGAAAAGTAATGTGCTAGCATCGGGTGTAAATTGCTATCTCCCTAAGTTCCCCGGAAAATTGGGCGATCGCAATACGTTAATGTCAAAAATAATTGGGTAGGGTAGAAATATGTTTTTTCAA
Source organism: Microcoleus sp. Pol11C2 (assembly GCF_036701505.1). NCBI lineage: Bacteria > Bacillati > Cyanobacteriota > Cyanophyceae > Oscillatoriales > Microcoleaceae > Microcoleus > Microcoleus sp. Pol11C2. Next base: position 84,847 of record NZ_JAUBQX010000025.1, on the reverse strand, counting down.
GAAGCCGAGCCAGAAAATAAAGTCAGTAATATTAGCAGGAACAACAAAAAAACTGCTCCAAATCTGACCAATAGAACAGGCTACAAACAGATAACAAAAAAAAGAGCCGAGACTTCGACTGAGGCAAATATTTCCGAAGCTTATAGTCTTAGCCTGTGTGAATTGCAGCAGATGGAGCGAGCAATGGAACAGCTAAAGCAGGATTTGAAAGCTAGCGAATCTCGGTTTCGGAATGTGATAGAAAAAAATGCCGACGGCATCGCAATCGTCAACAAGCTAGGACTTATTTGTTTTGCCAACCCGTCAGCAGAAGCGCTGTTTAACTGCACGGCAGAGGAACTTCTAGGTCAAGCATTTTTTGGCAATTTAGTAGTAGAAGTTTCAGCTTGCGACCTTGAGATGGCGACGGATATTATTCCCCAAGTTGGAAAAACAGAAGCGCCAGGAACTCGCGTCGTGCAAACAGAAGTTGAAGCTATTCGCAAGCAAAAAGCAAATGCTGTAGTAGAAATGCGGGTGGTGGAAACGGAATGGGATGGAGAAATGGCTTATTTAGCTACGCTGCGGGACATTACCGATCGCAAGCGCGCAGAAGAAATGCTTTGGTTGTACGATCGAGCTATAGCAGCTACTAGCACCGGATTTACGATTTCTGACGCCACTGACCCCGAAAATCCAATTATTTATTGCAATCCCGCATTTGAAAGCATGACAGGTTATCGGCGGCAGGAAATTATCGGAAAAAACTGCCGATTTTTGCACGGAAGCGATACCGATCCGGCGGCAGTAGAAATAATTCGCCAAGCCTTGCAAACAGAAAGCGAATGCAAGGTAATATTAAAGAATTACCGCAAAGACGGAACCGTTTTCTGGAATTGTTTCTCAATATCTCCCGTGCGCGATCGACTGGGCAAATTAACTCATTTTATTGGCGTACAGAGAGACATTACTGAGCGCAAACAAGCTGAAGAAGCCTTGCATATTTCCGAAGCACAAAGTAGAGAACAAGCCGCTCAACTAGCAGCCACACTTAACCAGCTCAAAGCCACTAATTCCCAATTAGTTCAAAGCGAAAAAATGTCTAGTTTGGGCTTGCTACTTGCCGGCGTCGCTCACGAAATTAACAACCCAGTCAGCTTCATTTACGGCAATCTCACTCATCTCACAAATTATACTCAAGACTTGTTTCATCACGTCGAACTTTACCAAAAGCATTATCCGGATCCAGTCGCGGAAATTCAACAGCAAAGAGAAGAAAATGAACTCGATTTTTTAGCTGAAGATTTACCTAAAATACTGTCTTCAATGAGCGTTGGTGTCGAGCGGATTTGCCAGATTGTGCAGTCGCTGCGGAACTTTTCGCGCCATGACGATTCACAGATGAAACCCGTTAACCTCCACGAAGGTATTGACAGCACGCTGTTAATTCTCAATCACCGTTTGAAAGGGAAGGGAGAAAAGCCGCCAATTCAAATTGTAAAACAATACGGAGAATTGCCGACTGTTGAGTGTTTTGCTGGGCCGATAAATCAAGTTTTTATGAATATTCTCAGCAATGCGATCGATGCTTTAGAAGATGCGAACAATAGGAAAAATTGTCAAGAAATACTAGAAAATCCTAGCCAGATTAGGATTGGTACGGAAGTGGTAGGCAATTTTGTAGAAATTAAAATTGCCGACAACGGCCCGGGAATAACTGAGCAAGTCAAACAGCAGATCTTCGATACATTTTTTACTACCAAGCCCATTGGTAAAGGCACGGGAATGGGTTTGTCAATTAGCTATCAAATTATTGTAGAAAGGCACAAAGGCGAATTATATTGTACTTCGGAATTGGGCAAGGGCACGGCATTTACTATCAAAATTCCGATCGCACCTTAGCGCAGAATGGGCAATCCGCGCTTTACCAACTTGATATACAGGCAAATAAGCGAGCGGGACGTTCGCACTCCTAAAAAACGAGAAAAATCGTTTTTTCTCGTTACCCGACTCTGGCTGGGAACGCATACTTAGAGGCTTTGCCTCCCCATTGTAGAGATAATTGTCAGGTGCTTTTCTGCTCACCTTACCCGCATAAATAACTAATTAAAAAACCTCTGCACCCTCCAACTTCTTAAAAGTTTCAACCTTAGCCCTCGCCGCTTCCCCGCAAGTCTTCGGCGTCGGAAACATCTTCCCAGGATTCGCCAAACCTTTCGGATTAAACACCTGACGTACCCACTGCATCGTCTCCAAATCTATCTCGGAAAACATATCCGGCATAAAACACTTCTTGTCAGCACCGATGCCGTGTTCCCCCGAAAGACTTCCCCCAACTTTCACGCAAAGCCTGAGAATTTCTCCGCCCAATTCTTCCACCTTTTCCAGCGCACCTTTTACCGAGTTATCGTACAGAATCAGCGGGTGCAAATTCCCGTCTCCCGCGTGAAATACATTAGCAATCCGATAACCGTATTTCTCGCTCAACCCCTCAATTTCTTTCAAAACATAAGCCATTTGTGTTCGCGGAATTACGCCGTCTTGCACGTAATAATCCGGGCTGAGATGACCTGCCGCCGCAAAAGCAGCTTTCCGCCCTTTCCAAATTTTTAGGCGCGTTTCCGGGTCGCTTGCGGTCGTGATATTTCGCGCTCCGTTATGCTTGCAAATATCGGCAATCCGCTGTTTGTTTGTGGCAACTTCCACTTCTAAACCGTCGATTTCTACGAGTAGAATTGCCGCCGCATCGCGGGGATAACATCCAGTTGCCACCACATCTTCCACAGCATTGATGCTGATGTTGTCCATAATTTCCATGCCGCCGGGAATAATGCCAGCGCTGATAATATCGGAAACCGATTCGCCCGCTGATTCTATACTGGAAAAATCCGCTAGGAGAACGCAAATCGATTCCGGCGCTTTGAGAATTCGGAGAGTAACTTCTGTGGCGATTCCTAAAGTGCCTTCGGAACCGACAAATACACCAGTTAAATCGTAACCGGGCATTTCGGGAATTTCGCCACCGACATCGACAATAGAACCGTCGGGAAGTACCAATTTTAATCCTAAAACGTGATTCGTTGTGACTCCGTATTTGAGGCAGTGAACCCCACCAGAATTTTCGGCAACGTTGCCGCCAATCGAACAAACAATTTGACTGGAAGGATCTGGCGCGTAGTAGAAACCGGCGCCGCTAACTGCTTGCGTTACCCAGTTATTAATTACTCCCGGTTGCACTACTACTTGCTGATTTTCTAAGTCTACTTTCAGGATTTTTCGCATCAGGGCTGTGACAATCAGCACGCAGTTTTCTATGGGCAAAGCGCCGCCGGAAAGGCCGGTGCCTGCGCCTCTAGCAACCCAGGGAATTGAGTTGCGATCGCATATTTTGACCACTTGCGCCACTTCCTCGGTAGTTCGAGGCAATACCACCATGGCGGGGCGCTGGCGGTAGCTGGCGAGTCCGTCGCACTCGTAGACAATCAATTCTTCGCGGCGCTGCACGACACCATTTTTGCCGACTACAGCCTCGAATTCTTTAATAACGGGTTTCCAGTTGCGTTCTGTTTCTATGGCTATCATTAGTAAATTTAATTAAGGAACTATCAATAATATTGTGACAAACTTTACTATTTTTGTGCAATTATTTTTCTAAGGGTTGCAATATTGACAAAGAGAAGGATCGGCAGTCTCTCGACCGTCGGGAAATAGTTTTTCTTTAGTATAACCGCACTTTTTGCATTTATAGATTGCCGATCGCGCTAGCTGAGTCGGAAAATAGCAAAGTTCGCAGGGCAATCCGATTTTCATCTCAGCAATATCGAATCCCGGCCAACCGCACTCCGGGCAGAATTGCTTAAATTTTTTAACTAAATCGAGAGTTGAATTTTCGATGTTTTTCATCCGAGTTGGATTGTACATCGCCCGCATATCTGTTTCGATATGAACTCGGCCGGTTGACGATTTTTTTAAGCCTGCTGTCACAGCGTCAAAAAGTTGTTTTTCTGTCCTAATGCCCTTGACAATTTCGCCGTTACCGAGTGCAGCGTCGCCAACTATAACCACCAGCGCGTGTTCGGGAAATCCAGCTTTTTTAGCAAAATCATCTGCTTCTTCTATACTGGAAACTAACTCGTGACTGTAGTTAGTTTCAACAGACAAAGAGTCGCCGATGAGTTCTAGATTGTTGGCTCGATCTAATAAAATTACTATTTCTCTGTTAGCTGGCAGATACGGCATCATTGGGTGAGGGCCGAAAGTACCTTCGCTGGCAAAGGCAAGAGTTTCGCCCGCAATTTCTAGGGCTTTTTGTGCTTTATGGCGAGCAGCTTCTATTTGTGTTCCTAAGCGTTTAACTTCTCGGGTGAATGTGCCGAAAGTGTCAGTGTCAAGCTCCGCAGGTACTAGGATATTTACACCCAATTCTCGTTCCAAAATGGGAGCCATTACCCGTTCTTTTTGGTGCATGGTAGCAAGAACTGCGGTGCGATCGCTCAATAATTGATGTTTGCTCATCTATTTTAATTGCTAAAAATCAAACTGATGTCACTACTGGTTTTTATTCCTTGACAAATCAATTACAAAATTTTCTCCATCATCATAAATCCGCTTGCGACTTTCGCCAAGTTTTTGTAAGCTATCTTGAAATTCAAAAGTGTTCAAGGCCTGGTTTCGTAGCCAGAAAGGCCATTTGGGGCTGAGTCTAACTTGTAAAGATTTCTTAGGAAAATTCGCTTCATTAGCGTAAGAATATGCAACATATTTAATCGATTTTGAAATTAGATAATCTGCTAGCTTTTCTTCTCCTTTAAATGAAGGCATACCGGGCGGAAGGCTAGCCCCGCCTGGGTAGTCGGCAATCCAGATTGTATGTTTCCTAAAATTCATTAAAAAAGGTTTGTCAAGTCTTGTTAAAACTATTTCTTTTTCCGGAACCGAATCTAGCATTCTTGCATATTTATCGCGCTCTTGTGGTATCACTAAAGGTAGATTATTTAACCGCCGAGATATTCTATCTAGGGGGTTTTGAAATTTTCCCAAATTCTTGTAACTCTGAAAACCGAGTGCTACTAAGAAAGCCAAAATTAGTGCTCCGCTAAAGGCATTTTTTTTAATTTTTATATTTAAGTTATTTGGCGGGATATTTTCCCCCAAAACTGAGATTAATATGACGAACATCACTACTAATAGCGGATATGAATAGCGGTAGATATCTGACCCTCCTGTAGAAAATAATATCACCGCATTTCCCGTGACTGCACCAATAAAAATAGAGAGGGTTGCTTCCCGAAAAATTGGCTTTTTACCGAGACCAATTATCCCAAATCTAATTGCCAACACAGTCGGTATAGAAATAATTGTTAAAATTGCATACAGCGTGAGTTGAATTGCTAGGTTTGGGGGAATTTCACTGTTAGGAAGCTTGACCGATCCTCCGTATACAGAACCATGAAAACCTCTACCAAATATGGGATATAGTAAAGTCCCTGATGACTGATATAGTGATATCGACCAGGGTAAAATAAACATAGCCAATAAAATACTAGCCAAACAAAATTCGTAAATTGCTTTACGCTTTATGTGGCTTCCAAGGATATAAAAAAAATAACTACAAGTGAATAAAATAATACACGGGGGAATAAATGTGCTTTTTAAAGCGCAGATGGCGGCTGCAAGCAATCCTATAATCGCAGCATTACTTTCGATATTTGTTCCTTTGAGGTGCTCCCCCTCAAAAACTCTAAATAAGCTCAAGAAAAGACATACCGCAATTAATATACCCGTTATATTTATATGAGGAACGCGGCTTATTGATAAAAAGCCGAACACAATCATTAGTGTCGAGTTTTTTGAAATCTTTTTTTGCTGACAGTATCCGATAATTAGCCCTATCATTATGATTAAGGCGCAGCCGGGATCGATAAGATATAAACTTCTTTCATCCAACACGCTCAGACTGAACGTATGCAAGAATGATTGTCCTCCCAGTGCAGATACCAGTCTTCTTTCGCTGAAAGGATCGGAACCAAGAGAACCTATTTGAAGCATTTTATGGGGAAATACAAAATAGGCGTGGTAGTCATCGTGAAGATTAAATTTATGCCAAGAAACCGAACCACTGTATTGCACAGCAGTCATAAGGCAAGCGATAACAGTCCCGATCGCAAAAAAAATATTTTCTTTGAAAGCATTAATTAACCGATTCAGATCGTCGGCGATCGAAGTTTTATTGCCCCAGGCATCTATTATTCCGTAAAGTGCGCCCAAGCATATATATATTAAAATAGTTGCTTGTGAAATAGTCCATGTCACATTTAATAAACCCCCAAATATAACACTCCAAGCTATCCCCCAAGCGGCTCTTTGCCCCCAGTCAACTCTGTAATCGGGAAAAAGGATGCGGTTGACCGCTCCACCCCAGCCAATCAGGGATACAAGAATGCAAATTCCCCATGCAAAAGAAAGAAGATAATAATTCATAATTGTGAGTTCGGTATCGATTCATAAGGTAATACTTGGACGCACCCTTTAGCTTAATTTATCAACTCAGGACTCAAACATCAATATCAAAAGCGAGCGCTAGTTGCCTCCAGTCACTCCCCCTGCTTGACCTCTGAGTACAAAAATTACTCCCGTCATAATTAGCGCCACGCCTACTAACCGCAGCGGCGGCAAAGGCTCGTGAAATATCAGTTTGCCACCTAAAACAGTAAATAGGTAACTAATTGACAGTAAAGGCGAGACTATGCTAAGGTTTGCCCGCGACAAAACTACAATAAAGCCGATCGAAGAAATTGCATACAAAGAAAGACCACCTACTATCAACGGCTGAGTAGCCATTGCTATAATTTTTTCTATTAAATTAGCAGCGCCAATGGGCCCTAATATTTTAGCTCCTGCCTTCAGACTAAATTGACCTGCGACGCCGCACAATATTGCAGCAAGCAATAACATAAAAACGCTTCTACTCATAAATTTACTAACCTATAGTACAATCAAAAATTGCCGTTCCCAAAAACCTGAAAAACTTTAATTAAGTTTTGTTAGGTTTTATTCACCACTACTATTTTAAGCAGAGATACGGGAAAATCAAGTATGGTCGATCGCGATCGAGAGTGGAACAAATATATGGCAGAAAAGACCAACCCAAGCGGAGAATATACTCTAGAACTATCGATACTCATGCCTTGTCTGAACGAAGCAGAAACTTTAGAAATCTGCATACAGAAAGCACTGAGCTCGCTGCGCGAACTTGATATTGCAGGCGAGGTCATCATAGCAGACAACGGCAGCACTGACGGTTCTCAAGATATCGCTACCAGAATGGGAGCGAGAGTTGTGCCCGTAGCAGCAAAAGGCTACGGCAGCGCCCTGATGGGAGGCATCATCGCAGCGCGCGGAGTTTATATTATCATGGGCGATGCTGACGACAGCTACAATTTTTCCAACCTCGGTGCTTTTGTCAACAAATTGCGAGAAGGTTTCGACTTAGTAATGGGAAACCGATTTCAAGGGGGCATCAAACCGGGTGCAATGCCGCCGCTGCACAAATATTTAGGAAATCCGGTGCTGACGTGGGTTGGGCAGTTATTTTTCGCGAGTCCAGTCGGCGACTTTCACTGCGGACTCAGGGGTTTCAGGAGAGACTCAATTTTGAAACTCGACTTGCAAACAACGGGGATGGAATTTGCGAGCGAAATGGTCGTCAAAGCTTCTCTGTACAAGCTGCGAATCGCTGAAGTCCCCACCGTACTTTCTCCCGACGGTCGCAGCCGGCCGCCGCACTTGCGAACTTGGCGAGATGGCTGGCGGCACCTCCGTTTTTTGCTGCTTTACAGTCCTCGGTGGCTGTTTTTGTATCCGGGTGTGGCGCTGATAATTTGGGGTCTAATTGTGGGCATCTGGCTATTACCTGGTACTCAAAAGATTGGTAGTATTAGCTTTGATGTACACACGCTGCTGTATGCTGCGATCGCAATTATCATCGGTTTTCAAGCAGTAACTTTCGCTTTTTTCACCAAAATTTTCGCCATCAGCGAGAAATTTCTGCCCGAAGACCCCAAACTCAACAAAATATTTCGCTATGTCACCCTAGAGACAGGATTGATTGTCGGAGTCACGCTGATTTTAATCGGAATAGTTGGCTCGTTCTTATCATTAACTATCTGGAGCAAAACAGCTTTCGGTTCTCTCGACCCTTCTAAAACTCTGCGTTTGGTTATTCCCTCGCTCACTTGCCTGACTGTCGGTTTGCAGATGGTTTTGTCGAGCTTTTTTCTCAGTGTGCTGAGCTTGAAGCGTAGGTGATAGCATTAAAGTTACTGCCAACCTTCCTCAAAACTAAATTTCCATGCAGGGGAAGTTGAGGGCGATCGCCATGCAGGAAAAATCAGGGCCGCAGGAGCAAAATTTCAGACTATCTGGTATAATCCAACAAGTAGCTTTAATGCTCAAAAGGGTTAGAAGAGTAGAGATAAAGAATATTTGATATTAGCGATGCAGCGAATATTTGAGGCTATATTGAAGGGAAACGTTTTAGAATGGGCTAATGAGGTTCCCAGACAAGGCGATCGCCCTGTCAGAGTTTACGTTACTTTACAAGAAGAGCGATCGACTTTAAGTGGGGAGTTTCGCCGTCAGAGAATAGTTGAAATATTGGAAAAACTTGCAGCAAATAATGTCTTTGCTGATATTAGCGATCCAGTGGAATGGCAGCGAGATTTGCGTCAAGACCGTCCACTTCCAGGTAGGGATGAATAATGAATGCTGCTAGACAGTGATATTATTATCTACGCTTCCCAGCCAGAAAACTCGCAGATTAGGCATTTTCTTGGCGAAAATGACATAGTTGTATCTGCAATAAGTTACGTTGAACTCTTGGGTGATCATCGGCTAACTGAAGAGTATAGATTGTACTTTGAGGAATTCTTTGCTGTGGTGGAGGTTCTACCAATTTCTAACGCTATACTCGATCGCGCAGTGCTGTTGCGACAGATGAGGAGAATGACACTTGGGGATGCTATTATTGCGGCAACAGCTTTGGTACATGACAGAACTTTGGTGACAAGAAATGTAAGGGATTTTCGGTGGATTGCTGAGCTCACACTAATTAACCCATTTGAGGCTTAAGAAAGAGGAGCGATCGCACTTTGGACAGAAAAGGGCGATCGTACTGTGCGAAGAAAAGGGCGATCGCTTTTCCCATAATTCCCAATTGAGAGATAATATAGAGCAAGCAAAAAAAATTAACTAAATTTCGTGTAACTTAAGACACCCTATGTTGACTATTGAACAGATAGAAAATGCGATTCTCCAACTTCCGCCGAACCAGATAGGAGAGTTGTTAGAGTGGTTTCTAAATTTGGATTACAAACGATGGGATGTCCAGCTAGAGAAAGATATTGCTGAGGGTAAACTGGATGCTTTAGCAGCAGAAGCGATCGCTGATTTTGAAAGTGGTAACTATCGAGAGATTTAATGCACTACACTACTCGAAAATTTTGGGATTGTTACAATGCTTTGCCATCAAATGTACAAGCTACAGCAGATCAGTGTTATGAGTTGCTGAAGGCAGATCCGTCTCATCCTTCTCTGCATTTTAAGAAGGTTGGTAAGTATTGGTATGTAAGGGCTGGATAGACTTATCTGGCGTTGGGTGTAGAAATTGAAATAGGTATTTTGTGGTTTTGGATTGGTACGCACGCACGCAGAGTACGATCGGCTGATAGGAAAATAAGGGCGATCGCACTTTGGGGAAGATAAGGGCGATCGTACTTGGGTAAAATAAGGGCGATCGTACTTTGGGGAAGATAAGGGCGATCGTACTTTGGGAAGAAAAGGGCGATCGCTGTCCTCTCTTATCTAAGCCACGTTTCTCTGTAGTCGAAATACTCATCGAAAATTACTCTCAAAGCCAAAACTTTGTTCTAATTGCTTCATGTAGGTATTCAATTTGCTTAAAACGTAGCCTGCTAAATGGCCAGGAGTATCATTAACGGTATAACAAAACTCTAGGGCAATATATTTCTCATTTTTAGCATTTACTAATATATCAGGTCTAATATTTGGTAAATTTGGGTGGGGTTTCTCACAGCTAAATGATAAATTTGATTCTTGATATAAATCTTGTAGAGCTAAATATAGGCTTTTATTTAACAGGCTATCGCTGATTTTGTTATTGACTATATCTTTATTGATTTTCTGAAAAGGTATTGTAGCATTTGTTAATCCCTTTTCTACAGTACCACTTTTACGTTTTCCAGCGGTGATAGGGCGACTTAATAATTGCAAATATAAAGGAGTAGTAGATAATGTATTTTTAGCATTTCTTTTGGCAAACCAATGATTAAGAACACCATATTCTTGAAGAAAGTCTTCTTTAGAAATAGGAATTTTTGCTTCTTTAGAATAGGCAGCGATGCAACTCACTAAAGCATTTGTTGGCAAGTACATAATTTTTGTTGTTAATATGCCATTAAGTGCGAGAGTAAGACGACCAGGTTTCCAATCAGCTTTTCTTTGATTATTTTCCTTAATATAAGTGAAAAGCGCATTGTAATTTGCGTTCCACATTTCGTTAATGTTATCAGACTGTTTAGCAAATTGAGCTACAACACTTTCTGCTTCAGGGTAAGAAAATATAAACCAAACTTCTGTCGGTTTAGGGACAGTCTGCATCAACTGTTGTGTATATTGTGTTCTATCTCGCGAAAGATCTCTTATTTCTCTTAAATATTCCCTGATAATAAGTCTATCTTTTGGTTTTTCTTCATATTTATTCTTAATAATGTTATTAAAATCCTCATCATTTAATTGAAAATCGTAACAAGTTCTTCCTTGGTTAAAAAATGCAATTGTGTTCTTAGCAATAGTTGGATATTCTTCTATGGGTGGTCCGGTAAACTCAAGAGTAGGTATTTTTTGATGAAACATTGTACTAGAAAAACTTTTGGCAAAATCTTGCATAGTTTCTAAATCTTGCTTATCTGTTACTGGCCAAATAATTAGAATAGGATATTCACGAAATAGTCCATTTAAATCACGAAAAAAAGCTCTAACATTTTTTTCATCTTCGTCTTGTAAATTTTCTAAATAATCAATGACTATGCAAAACTTTTCTTGTTCTGGTCGATTATTAGTTTCTTGAAAAAAAGTTTCTGTTACTTCATTAATACGTTTTAATAATTCTTTAAGTTTGACATCAGAATTATCAGAAGGTAATTTTCTAGCATTAATGGAGTGGATTTTTTTAATAGGAATATGTGAACGCCATTCCAAGGAACTTATGAAAGTTGATTTTCCCACTCCTGAAATACCGTACAAAAATAATAGATAACCCGATAGTTTTATTTGACTGACTACTTGAATAATCTTTTCTTCAAATTCGATAACAGGCGTAATAAACTGTGCCATAAGGGCTAAGTTTTGAGATATTTTTTGTTGATTAACTTCTTGTTGTAGGGTTTCCTCATAAGTTTCCGGTATAATTAATTCTAAAATTTCATCGGGCAATCTATTGAAAGCAGCTTCTGTTGTATTACCAGATTCTGAAATTTTATTTTTATCTATCTCATTCGAGGAAACTGATGTATTAGTATCATTTATAGACTCATCTACGGCTTTCATGTAGGATTCGGTATCTGTTTGAGGGGTAGATTGTACCACTTCAACCGAGGTTGAATTATTTTTAACATCAAACTTAGATAAATCAAATAGCTCTAATTGGTCAGGGTTATTACTCTCCTTAGATAATTTCTTTCTAGACATATGTAGTTACCGCTTTGATTGATAATTACGAGTTAGGCAAGACGCCTACCTATATTATAACCCATGTTCTGTACTTTAAGTGCTGCAGTAGACCGAAAAGCTTTACCTAATCAGGCTTTTAGGCTCGTTAGATTAGCGCTTTCATAGTGCCTCTTTTATAGTTGGGAAGATGGGCAGGCCCAAAAGCCTGCCCCAAACTATCCTATTCTACCCCCTCAATCCGGTCTTCCACCTCCTGATAAAGTTCACGCAACCTGTCCAAATTGTTCTCCGAAGTCTCCCAATAACCCCGGCCATTCACTTCCAACAAAGTGCTGACAATCTTGCGGAAAGAATGAGGATTCAGATTCAGCAAACGCTTTTGCATCTCCTCATCTTGGATAAACGTAGTGTTGACATCCTCATACACCCAATTATCCACAGCGCCCGCCGTCGCACTCCATCCAGTCGTATTCACCAGACGCTTAGAAATCTCCCGCACGCCTTCATAACCGTGCGACAACATCCCCTCGTACCACTTCGGATTCAGCAGCTTTGTGCGCGAATCTAAACGCACGGTTTCTGATAGCGTCCGCACCTGCGCGTTCGCTGTGGTTGTATCAGCAACAAAGGATGCTGGTTTCTTCCCATCTGCGCGCAAACTGCCGATCAATTTAGTCGGATCGGAGTCGAAATAGTGCGACACGTCAGTTAGGGAAATCTCCGCAGAATCCAAGTTCTGGAAGGTGACTTCCGCAGTTTTCAAGGATGATTCAAAAATTTTCCGGTCTTGTTCCATTGTTCCCGGATTGTCGGAAGAAAAGGCGAAGGATTTGCGAGTTAAGTACATTTCCTGCAACTCGGCTTCGCTTTCCCAAGTGCTGTTTTCCACCGCCAAGTTGATGTTAGATGAATAGGAACCAGAGGCATTAGAAAATACCCGGGTTGCTGCTTGTCGCAGGTTGATTCCCATTTCTTCCGCTTGCTTCAGGGCGTGTTTGCGGACGAAGTTCATTTCTAAGGGTTCGTCGGCTTCCGCTGCCATTTTCACGGCTTTATCTAACAGGTTCATTTGGTTGATGAACAAGTCGCGGAATACGCCAGAACAGTTAATTACTACGTCGATCCGAGGGCGTCCCAACTCTTCTAAAGAAAGCAATTCGAGTTTGTTGACCCGGCCCAATGCGTCGGGAACTGGCTTCACTCCCACCATCCACATTACTTGGGCGAGGGATTCGCCGTAAGTCTTGATGTTGTCGGTTCCCCACAACACAACGGCGATCGTTTCTGGGTAATTTCCGCCGTTATCAACGCGCTGTCTTTCTAACAGCCGATCGACTACAAGCTTAGCAGACTTAACCGCCCCCGTTGTAGGGATTGACTGCGGGTCCAAAGCGTGCATATTCTTGCCAGTCGGCAAAACATCCGGGTTGCGAATCGGATCGCCACCGGGGCCAGGCAGAACATACTCGCCTTCTAACGCGCGCAACAAAGCGCCTAATTCGTTGTCGGCACAAACTTGCTGCAAGCAGAATTCCAGATACTCAAACAGCGGTTTAATCGGTTCTGGATCGATTTTTTTGTAACCTGCGGCGTGCAAGGCTTCAATCCAAGGTGTTTTCTTGCCCATGTTGAAGAAATTCAACTTAGAAACAAGGGAAACTCGGCCCTCAGCGTCGGTTTGTTCCTTCACCAAAGCGCCAACGGCATCCCGACAGGCCAAGGTGATGTTTTGCAGCAATTCGACATCAGTTAAAATGCCTTTGTCGCTATTGGTGTAAATTTCGCCGATATCGCGTCCGAGACTGTTAGCAATAATCCGCGGCAAGCTGATGAGTCCATCTTCTTCGCGGTCTAAATTGGCGATATTCACCAAAGTTGCGATCGCCTCTTCCGCAGTCGGTGGCTTACCGATAACGTGCAAACCGCAAGGTAACAACCGCGACTCAATCTCCATTAACTTGCGGTAAACCAAGCCAACTAAATTGTCCCGTTCCTCCGAAGTCATTCCCGCAGCAACCCCTCTTTCTTGTTCGGGAGGTAGGGCGATATCCTTGTCTAAATTCACCAAACGGCATTTTTCAACGATCGCGTCAACAATCGGCACACCGCGCCCAGTCTCTTTCAAAGTTTGATAAGAAGCAATTAACTCGCTGAGTTCCTGCAAACCTTTGTACAAACCAGCATTTTCAGCCGGAGGAGTCAGATAGCTGATTGTTTCAGCATAACTGCGGCGCTTGGCAATTGTTGCCTCGCTGGGATTGTTGGCGGCGTAATAATAGATATTGGGAATTTTGCCGATCAAACTGTCGGGATAACATTCCCCAGACATTCCCATCTGCTTACCGGGCATGAATTCTAGCGAACCGTGAGTGCCAAAGTGCAGCACCGCATCCGCACCCCAAATGCGCTCCAAATATGTATAGTAAGCAGCAAAACCGTGGTGGGGGCTGGCGGAACGAGAGAATAACAACCGCATCGGATCGCCTTCGTATCCAAAAGTAGGTTGCACTCCGATAAACACATTGCCGAAATGTTTGCCGAAAATCAGCAAATTTTGTCCGTCGCTGTTCAAATGTCCCGGAGGCGGGCCCCAATTTTCTTGCAAGCGTTCCGAGTAAGGAGTGAATTCTTCGTATTCAGCTACCGACATCCGGTAAGCAACATTTAATTCCGGGCTTTGGTATTGGGCTGTTGCGTCGTGGATGACTTCTTGCATCAGTTTTTCTGCGGACTCCGGCAGTTCTGGCAAGTCGTAACCGTTGCCTTTTAAGGCTTTCAATACTTGGTAAATCGAGCCGAAAACGTCCAAATAAGCGGCTGTTCCGACGTTGCCTTTGTCCGGCGGGAAACTGAAAACTGTGATCGCAACTTTTTTATCTAATTTTGGTTTGCGGCGCAGCATTGCCCATTTCATGGCGCGCTGGGAAATTGCTTCGATTCTATCTTGCAGGGCGATCGCCTTGCCAGTTGCGCCATCTCTTCCCGACAATATAATCGGTTCGATCGCGCCATCCAACTCGGGAATGGCAATTTGCAAAGCAACTTGAATCGGGTGCAAGCCTAAATCGCTATTTTCCCACTCTTCCGTCGTTTGGAAAACCAGCGGCAAAGCCACCATGTAAGGGCAATTTAATTTTTTCAAAGTCTCGATCGCCTTTGGGTGATCTTGTTTCGCCGGGCCGCCCACCAAAGCAAAACCAGTCAGAGAAACGACCGCATCAACTATGGGCAGCGGCGCAACACCTTTGGTTCCAACTTCCAAGAAGAAAGTTTCGACTGGTTTCGAGAAGTCCAAACCGCCGGCAAAAATCGGCACCACCCGCGCCCCCATTGCCTCCAATTCCTGCACCATTGCTACATAGTGCGCGTCATCTCCCGTGACTAAGTGAGTCCGCTGCAACACCAAGCCGATGCAAGGTGCGAGAGGGTCTTTGAGGTCTGCCGAAATATCTTTGCGGGCGTTGTACCAGGTGAGGTATCCTTTTACATCCTCAAACATGGACGGTGCCAAAGGATGCCAAATTCCCATATCCGGGTAGACAACGGGCTCTTGAAAAGTTAGCTGTTCCTGACCTTTGAATACATATTTATGTGACAGCATCAGCAAGAAGTTTTCCAAGTTTTCTTGGGAACCCCCCAGCCAATACTGGAAACTCAGCATGAAGTTGCGCGCATCTTGGGCTTTGTCGATGGGCAAATATTTCAGCACTTTCGGCAAAGTTTGCAGCAGTTTCAGCATTCCGTCTTGGAAGGAACTCCCGGATTTTTCCTTCCGTTTTTTCATGAATTCGCCGATCGCACTTTTGCTTTGTCCCAACTGTGCCATCGAGAAACTGCCCATTTTATTGAGTCGCATCACCCCTGGCATCGATGGGAAGACGACGGCGACATCCAAGCTGTCGCGCAGCGGTTCCACCGCCGCTACCACTTTTTCGGCCAAATCTTCAATGAAAATTAGAGAAGCAATAAATACATTGGCATCCGCCACATCCCGCTTGAAGGCCTCGTAATTTTCCGGGCTGCGGAGTTCCTCGATCAGGTAGCCGCTGATTTCTATTGCCAGATTCGGATTTTTCTTGTTTATCGATCGAACCGCTGCCGACAGGGCGCTTTGATACTGCGGTTCCAGTACGACATAGACCACCTTCATGAGCGATCGCCCCTGCAAGTTTTCCGGCACGACGTGGCGAATGGTGGGCTTGACGTGAGTGAACATCCGGTTAGGCTCCTTTAAGATGCTGTTTTCGGGAATCGGGAATTTTTTTATCCCATAAGCATTTTTACCAGAAAACGCTTGCCATTAGGCGATTTGAGCCTGCACATGACACAATTCGACAAATTTACGTCAAATTTTCGTTACATTTTTTTATAAATTCCTTGAGCAAATACTCCACTTTTTATTTACAAAAATTTACTTGACATATTATTAATTTTGTGAATAGGATTAATGAGTTGGATAAAAATAATTAAAAATTAACCAACAATTGAGAAAAAAATCCTGAAAAAAGTTCCAAGTTTTGTATAATTTATCAAACTGGCGATCGAGCAATTAACTGAGGGGAAAAAGGCATAATTTCTGAAAGCAGAATGTAGCCTTGCGATAATTGTTGCGTCATCAAAATTGACATTTTAGCAGGAATTTAAAACCATTTCGTAACGTCTGTTTTGTGTAAATTCCTGATCGGCGATCGAGTTGATGGAAAACTAATTGCTATAGAATCTCAAACTCATCAAAACTTTAGGGGGAAAACATGGCTAACTACGCAATTTTCGACGAACAATTCTACCTCGCCTCCTATCCTTGGGTCAAACCAGCCATTGACGCAGGAGTCATCTCATCTGGGAGAGAACACTTTGAAAAATTCGGGCGAGAAGGCGGTCTAACTAAAGTCTCGCGTTATTTTGACGAAAATGCTTACCTTGCTGGGAATCCAGACCTCGCACCCTTCGTCCGCACAGTCAACCCAAACGCGCCTTTTGCGACTGGCCTCGATCACTTTATCCAGTTCGGTTACGATGAAGGACAGCGCCGCACCCAAGTATCACCCGAATACAACGAAACCTTTTATTTAGCAAACAACTCTGAACTTCAACCGTTTATTCAAAACGGAACTTTCAAATCCGGCTTCGACCATTTCATTCAATTCGGATCCAAAGAAGGTCGGTTTGGGACTTCATTTTTTGAACCGGAATACTTAAAAGAAAACCCCGACATCGTGCCGTTTGTCAACTCTGGAAACTTGAGAACGGGTCGGGAACACTTCTTCAATTTTGGACAATTTGAGCCTGCCCGCGACGCGACTTTTGTCGGCACCCGTACCAACGATATTTTAACTGGTGTTGGCGTGGGGGATGTCGAACTTGTGGGAGTGGAAGTAGGTATAGATCCCCAAGGCAACCGGCAGTATGAAAGCTTTGGCACCAATGAATTCGATGTCCTGATTGGCGCCCCGGGAACTAATACATTCGTACTCGGAGTTCCTGCTACAGCCGGGAATGTCATCTCGACACCGCTGTATTTAGGTAACGGTCAAGCTACGATTCGCAACTTCGACATAGAAAGCGATTTTATCCAACTGCAAGGAACTTCTTTAAACGGCTACAGCCTGACTCCCATTGGTAGCAATTTGTCAATCCAACGTTTTGGAGATGTGCTCGGCGTGATTGAAGGAGGAGCAAGCTTGGGTTTAACTTTCCAAGAATCTAACGGTAATGGTACTTTCTTGATTGGATAGTCATTGGTCATTGGTCATTGCTGATTGGTCATTAGTCATTAGTCATTAGTCATTAGCTAATGACTAATGACTAATGATTTTTTATTGGCGGTGGGCGATGGTTCTATAAAAAAGTACGATCGCACTTTACTTTAAATAGCAAACTATGAATTACGATATCTTCGACGAACAATACTACCTTTCGCAATATCCGTGGCTGAAACCAGCCATTGATGCAGGCATAATCAAATCTGGAAGACAACACTTTGAAAAATTTGGTCAAGCCGCCGGCCTCACGAAAATATCCCGGTATTTTGATGAAGATACTTACCTTGATGGAAATCCAGACCTTAAACCCTTTGTCCGCACTCCCAACAATCCAAACGCGCCTTTTGCGACCGGACTAGACCACTTTATCCAATACGGTTATGAAGAGGGTCGCACTCGCGTATCGCCTGAGTATGACGAAGGTTTTTATGTAGGAACTAACCAAGATTTGCAGCCGTTTATTCAGAATGGAACCTTTAAAAATGGCTACCAGCATTTCATTCAATTCGGGGTCAAAGACGGTCGGTTGCCTACTTCTTTCTTGGAACAGGGATACTTAGGGAACAATCCCGACATTCGGCAGTTTGTCGAATCTGGAACCTTGAAAACTGGTCGGGAACACTACTTCAAGTTTGGACAATTTGAGCCAAGCCGCTCTGCGACTTTTGTGGGAACTTCTGGTAATGACATCCTCACCGGTTTCGGGGCGGGGAATGTGGAATTAATTGGAGTTGACGTAGAAGCCCCTAACGGCATACGACGATATGAAAGTGACGGCAGCAATGAATTCGATACTCTCACTGGCGGTAGCGGCCGCGATAAATTCGTGCTTGGTGATATTGTTGGCTTCAGGGGAGGAACCCTCTCATCCAGACAGTTCTACATTGGCGCAGGTTTTGCTACAATTCGGAACTTTACTCAAGGCCAGGATATCATCCAGATAGGGATTCCCTTCGATCAATTATTAGTGTTTCCAATCAACAATAATCGAGACTTAGCTATCCAAACGAATGGCTTTCCCGCAGTTGAAAATGGAGTTTTCCTAGCTAGTCGCTTTGACACAATCGCTGTTATTGAAAATGGCGGCAATCTCAATTTAAATCTATTACCAGAATCTGGTGTTATCAGATCTTTTCTTGGGTAGAAATATCGCAGCTAGGGATGGTTTGCCTTAGTCCATCATGTGGAGATTTATTAATTAAACACTCGGTAAATACAATTGCCACAAGTCAAGGCCGAGCAACTCTAAATCTGCCACAGATTGGGATGACAAATCCATTTAGCGATCCAGTCTGTCTCACTTTCCTCGGCTAGAAAGCATAGAGCTTAAGTGAGATTTGACTTTTGGGTAAAATCACCCGATCGGGTATTGTCTCAGTTCAGGATTATTGAGAAATTGCATAAATACCTCATTAAAGCCGCAGGAGAAAAACATGGCTAGTTACGCAATTTTTGACGAACAATACTACCTTACTTCATATCCGTGGCTGAAACCAGCCATTGATATAGGAATCATCAAATCTGGAAGAGAACACTTTGAAAAATTTGGTCAAGCCGCCGGCCTCACAAAAATATCGCGGTATTTTGAAGAAGATACATATCTAGCTCAAAATCAAGATATTGCACCATTTGTTTGCACCGCCAACAACCAAAACCGACCCTTTGCTTCAGGTTTAGACCACTTTATCCAGTTTGGTTACGAAGAAGGCCGCACGCGAGTATCGCCTGACTACGACGAAGTTTTTTATTTAAAGCGCCACCCGGAAATAACTCCATTCATACAGAACGGAACTTTTAAATCCGGCTGTCAACACTTTATCCAATTCGGAAAAACAGAAGGTAGGTACGGGACAAGTTTCTTTGAACCACGTTACTTGGGAGATAACCCAGATGTGGCGGCAGTTGTGGAGACTGGAAGTTTAAAAACTGGTCGAGAACACTATCTAAAATTTGGGCAATTTGAGTCAAATCGATACGGATTTTTTACAGGAACCAACGGTAATGATATCGTCACGGGATTTACAGCGGGAAAAAATCAAATTATCGGACTGCAAGTAGCTTTCGCCGGCCCAAGTCCACCTTTTGGCATTAATAAGAATAAGTATGACGCTTTGAAATTGGATGACATCACGAGAGAGCCTTTCCTGACTACCACTGAATTCGATACATTGATTGGCACTTCTGGCATTGATTACTTCGTGCTCGGAGATGCTGTTCCCAACAACCGACGTAGTTTGATCAGCCGGGTAGATTTCTATACGGGCAGTGGGGAGGCCAGGATTGTCAATTTTGAAAAAGGAAAAGATTTTATTCAGTTGGTGGAAAGCTTTAATGAACTGAGTATATTTCCATCAGGGGCGGACTTATTAATTCAAAAATCGGGAGATACACTTGCCAGAATTCAGGGCGGATCAAATCTAACTCTGCAACCGATTGGGATGATAAATCCGTTTAGTCCTCCAGTCAGTCTTACTTTCCTCGGCTAGAAACGATAGAGCTTAAGTGAGATTTGACACTTGGAAAAAATCACCCGATCGGGTATTGTGTCAGTTCCTGATGATTGATAAATTGCATAAACAGCTCATTAAAGCCGCCCGAAAAAAACATGGCTAACTACGCAATTTTTGACGAACCATACTACCTTGCTCAATATCCTTGGGTCAAACCGGCCATTGATGCAGGAGTTATCAAATCAGGAAGAGAACACTTTGAAAAATTCGGTCAAGCCGGCGGCTTAACTCAAGTATCGCGGTATTTTGACGAAGATACTTACCTAACAGGCAATCCAGATATCGCTGCGTTAGTCCGCACTCCCAACAACCCAAACGCCCCTTTTGCAACCGGGCTAGACCACTTTATTCAATACGGTTACGAAGAAGGTCGCACTCGCGTATCGCCTGAGTATGACGAAGCGTTTTATGTAGCAAACAACCGACAGTTACAGCCGTTTATTCAGAATGGAACTTTTAAAAACGGCTACCAGCATTTCATTGAATTCGGCATCAAAGACGGTCAGTTTGGGACTTCATTTTTTGAAACGGAATACTTATTGAAAAACCCCGATATTGTGCCGTTTGTTAACTCTGGAGCGTTGAAAACAGGTCGGGAACACTACTTCAATTTCGGGAAAAACGAGCCTAGCCGCTCTGCAACTTTTGTCGGAACTTCCGGCAATGACATCCTGACTGGTTCCGGGGTGGGAAAAGTTGAATTAATTGGAGTTGAAGTAGGTTTAGGTACAGGTAATGGCTTTGGCTCCGGCCGAAATTATGAAAGTGATGCCAGCAATGAATTCGATACTCTCATTGGCGGTAGCGGCCGCGATACATTTGTACTTGGTACACCTTTAGTAGGCAGTAAGGGGAACCCGGCCGGAGTCTCACAGTTCTACATCGGGTCAGGTTTTGCTACAATTAGGAACTTTACCCAAGGTCAGGACAGCATCCAGCTAGCAGGGTATGATTTAGAGCAATTCTTGCTAGTTCCCATCAACAATAATCGAGATTTAGCTATCCAAACGAACGGCTTTCCCACCGATTTTCAAAATGGAGTTACCCAAGTTAGTCGCTTTGACACGATCGCGGTTATTGAAGGTGGCGGAAATCTCAAGTTGAATCTATTACCACAATCGCCTTTTGCGACCCTATTAATTGGATAGAAACATCGCAGCTATTCGGGATTGGCATTGGCCTGCTGGGGAGTACGATCGCACATTCGCAAAATGGGCGATCGTGCTGTTGTGTTTGCCATAAAAATAATACAATCGGCTTAACAATAATTAACTTGACATACTTAGTTAGTAGAGTTAGTAGTGGGTCAAGTTTAACCGACAAGTAAGCAGACTAAGCTGGAAGCAAAACTTATGACTAATTATGAAATTTTTGACGAGCCATACTACCTTTCGCAATATCCTTGGGTGAAACCTGCTATTGATGCAGGAATTATAAAATCCGGGAGAGAACACTTTGAAAAGTTCGGTCAAGGTGGCGGCCTGACCAAAGTATCGCGTTACTTTGACGAAGAAACCTATCTAGCTCAAAATCCAGAGATTTCTCCCTTGGTTCGCACCCCAAACAATCCAAACGCGCCTTTTGCGTCTGGTTTAGACCAGTTTATTCAGTTTGGCTACGAAGAAGGTCGCACCCGCGTATCGCCTGAGTACAACGAAGAGTTTTATTTGGCAAATAACTCAGAGTTGCGATCATTCGTTCAGAACGGAACTTTCAAATCAGGCTACCAGCATTTCATTCAATTCGGACTCAAAGACGGTCGTTTTGGGACTTCATTTTTTGAACCGGAATACTTAAAAGAAAACCCCGACATTGTGCCGTTTGTCAACTCGGGAGCTTTGAAAACTGGTCGGGAACACTACTTCAATTTCGGCAAAAACGAGCCTAACCGATCCGCAACTTTTGTCGGAAGTTCCGGCAATGATGTGCTCACCGGCGTTGGTGTGGGAAATACCGAACTGATTGGAGTGGAAGTAGGTATCGATCCCCAAGGCAATCGGCAGTATGAAAGCTTTGGATTGTCTGAATCTGATGTCCTGATCGGTGGCCCTGGGAAGGATACATTCGTACTCGGAGTTCCTGCTACCTCGGGTAATCCCACATCCCGTACACTCTATGCGGGTATCCCCGGTATAGTTACAATTCGGAACTTTGATAAAGACAATGACAAGATCCAGTTGGCAGGCTCACCCGCTATCTACAGAACAAGTGGTGGTGGTAACGAGTTGTTAATCCTAACCCCAGGATCTGAGACTATTGGTAGGATTGAGGGCGGAGGAGATTTAGTCGTGTCTACAACTCAGCAAAACGGGAACGACACTTTCTACCTATTCCTTAAATAACCGGAACTTCGGTTATCTCTTTCTCAATTAACAGGGTAGGTGCGTTAATAACGCACCCTACGGAACTTGGAAAAAATCACCCGATCGGGTATTGTGTCAGTTCCTGATGATTGATAAATTGCATAAACAGCTCATTAAAGCCGCAGTCGAAAAACATGGCTAGTTACGCAATTTTTGACGAAAAATACTACCTTGCTCAATATCCTTGGGTCAAACCAGCCATTGATGCAGGAGTCATCAAATCGGGATTAGAACACTTTGAAAAATTCGGTCAAGCCGGCGGCTTAACCAAAGTATCGCGCTATTTTGACGAAGCTACTTACCTTGCTCGCAACCCAGACATCGCTGCCTTAGTCCGCACCCCCAACAACCCAAATGCACCTTTTGCGACCGGCCTAGACCACTTTATCCAATACGGTTACGAAGAAGGTCGCACTCGCGTATCGGCTGAGTATGACGAAGCGTTTTATCTCGCAAGTAACCGACAGTTGCAGCCGTTTATTCAGAATGGAACTTTTAAAAACGGCTACCAGCATTTCATTGAATTCGGCATCAAAGACGGTCAGTTTGGAACTTCGTTTTTTGAAACGGAATACTTACTGAAAAACCCCGATATTGTGCCGTTGGTCAACTCTGGAGCCTGGAAAACCGGTCGCGAACACTACTTCAATTTTGGGAAAAGCGATCCAAGTCGCTCTGCGACTTTTATCGGAACTTCCGGCAATGACATCATCACCGGTGCTGGGGTGGGAAATACCGAATTAATTGGAGTTGAAGTAGGTTATGTTGCAAACAGTGATGGCTTTTCCATCCCCGGCCGAAATTATGAAAGTGAGGGCAGTAATGAATTCGATACTCTCACTGGCGGTAGCGGCTACGATCGATTCATGCTCGGAGACGTTTTAGTAGGCGGTGGTGGTAAGCTATACAGTTCCCCAACAAAGTTATATATCGGACCAGGTTTTGCTACAATTCGTAACTTTACCCAAGGTCAGGATACCATTCAGCTAGCAACAAGCGATATCCAACCTTCTTTAGATAAATTCTTGATATTTCCCATCAACAACAATCGAGATTTAGCTATCCAAACGAACGGCTTGTTCGTCTACTTTCCAGATGGAAGTTCGGGAATTAGTAGCTTTGACACGATCGCAGTTATTGAAGGTGGCGGAAATCTCAAGTTGAATCTATTACCAGAATCTAGAGCTAATCTACTTTTACTTAGCTAGAAATCTCGAAGCTATTGGGGATTTGCCTTATTGCTGCTGGGGAGTGCGATAATTGATTGTACCCTCCAGAAACCGGGTTTCTCGAATAAACCCGGTTTCTAAGTCTTTAATGGCGATCGCGCGCTAGCTTCAAAACCTCAACAGTATCTTTGTGACCCTCCGAAGACGCCCAAATTAACGCAGTCCAAGTATTATTATCCTTAGCTTTGATATCAGCTCCTTTATCGATTAAAACTTCCACAACTTGAGTGCGCCCGCTACCTGCAGCACTCATCAAAGCCGTCAAACCAAAATTAGTTTTAGCATTAACATCCGCCCCCGCCTCCAGCAAAAGCTGTACAATCTCCGTATGTCCGGCAGCAGCGGCACTCATTAACGGCGTCCACCCGTCATTGTCGTGACTGTTGACATCCGCACCAGCAGCGAGCAATTTTTTGACGATCGCCGAATTGCCAGCCTCAGCCGCCGTCGTCAAAGCAGTCGCACCTTCCTCATCTTTGGCATTGATATCTGCACGCTGTTCGATCGCACTTTCTACAGCCGCAACATCACCCGTCTTGACGGCATCAATTAAATCTGTCATAAATTCTCCCTTGTATCCTCTCAAATATTAAATCCTATGACAGTCGATATTTTAATCCTCTCCAACGGCCCTGGAGAATTGGCAACTTGGGTACGTCCCGCCGTGCAAGCTTTGCGCGAGCAATTGGGAAACGCGGGTACTCAAGCCCGCATCTCTGTAGTGCTGTCCCCCTGTCCGCACGCCACGGGGAAAGAAGCGCAAATCGCAGGTTCCTACCCAGAAGTGGACAGAGTGCAGGCGCCGGAGCATTTTTTTCCATTCTTATTGTCGGGCAAAACTGCTGAAAATTGGGATTGGCACGAAACAGGAGTTGTTTTATTTTTAGGCGGCGATCAATTTTTTACGGTTGTGATTGGAAAAAGGCTAAAATATCGCACTGTTATTTATGCTGAATGGGACGCGCGGTGGTATCACTGGATTGATAAGTTTGCGGCGATGAAACCGGAAGTTTTTGCTAAAATTCCCGAAAAATATGTTAAGAAATTTACAGTTGTCGGAGATTTGATTTCCGAAGTAGCGAACGGGAAATCGGGCACGGGGGCACCGCCCCTACGGAAAATAGAATTAATTGGATTGTTGCCCGGTTCTAAAGCCGCAAAATTAGCTTTAGGTGTACCGTTATGTTTGTCGATCGCCCAATCCATCCATCGCAGCCGCCCTGAAACTCGCTTTGTAATTCCCGTTGCTCCTACCTTAGATGTGCAAACTTTAGCAGGTTTTGCCGACCCCAAACAAAATCCTTGCCTGCATTTATTTGAGAACGCTAGCGCCGAACTGCATTTAACAGAACGGCCATTTTTGCAGACAGCAAATAACTTGCAAGTAGAACTTTGGACGCAGACGCCAGCCTACGATTTGCTATCAGAATGCAGCCTGTGTTTAACTACTGTGGGCGCGAATACTGCCGAATTGGGTTCGTTAGCTGTACCGATGATTGTTTTGATTCCGACGCAGCAATTGGATGCGATGAAAGCTTGGGACGGATTGCCGGGATTGCTGGCAAATTTGCCGTTAGTCGGTTCAGCTTTTGCGACTGCGATTAATTGGTTAATCTGGCAATTGGGAAAGGGAAAGCTTTATGCTTGGCCGAATATTTGGGCACAGGAGGAGATTGTGCCGGAGTTAATTGGGAAGCTGGAACCGGAAGTAATTGCTCAATTGGCGATCGACTATTTGAGCCATCCTGAAAAATTAGCACAAATGGGCGATCGTTTGCGTGCGGTTCGAGGAGAATCGGGGGCGGCTAAAAAAATTGCTGAATTGGTTTGTGAAGAAATTGAGGTGCAATCTAATTGTCATAAGAATTAGATTTTTTTATTTTTAACCGCAGATGTCGGCAGATAAACGCGGATGAACGCAGATTTAATCCAGATTAATTGGTGAAAACAGGCCAAAGAAAATTTATTTTCTCTAGCCTGTTTATTATCCAAAAACTGGATTTGCCCTCAAGTTAAGCTCGATCGTGCTTAGCAATCACCTAAACAGCGTGAATGATGCCGGGAATAAAGCCCAAAAACGTGAGAACCACGTTGATCCAAAAATCAGTACCGATGCCGACAGTCAAAAATACGCCCACAGGGGGAAGAAAAATGGCAGCGACTATGGGAGTTAAATGGTTCATCTCAGTTACTCCCAACAAGTTTTCTGTTTCAATTTAACTTCACTGACCAACCGAACCTTTCCCGAAAAACTTAGGCGGTGCTGCCATAGTGTAAACTTCGGTTTCAGCGGCGATTACCTGTCGTAAGTGACCGGGAACTTGCATCAACCCCAACAGTGTAATCCCGTCCAACATCCGCAACCCGCCAGTTGTTTTCTCGGCGAGTAATTTGTCAGTAACTTCGGGTTCTGGTCGCGTATTTATTTCTTGATTAGAAGCTACGGCAAAACCCCAAGGAGCTCCATAAGTAGAAATAAAGCTGGTGCAGGATTGAACATTGGAAAAAACAGATTTCAGGGTATTTACAATGCGAGCGTGCATTTTCATTTCGGCCGGAGAAACTGGACCCGCTTGCACTACGAAATATCCGTTAGGCGACATTACCTTGCGAACTTTCTCAAAATACTCTTTGGTAAACAACTGGAAAGATGGGCCTTCTTCAATGGGATCGGACAAGTCAGAAATGACAATATCCCAATCATTGTCAGTTTTATCTAAATAGTCCAAAGCATCGCCGATTACTACTTCGCAGCGGGGGTCATCAAAGGCATTTTGGTGCATTTCGGGCAGGTGTTCGCGACAAGCTTCTACTACTTCGCCGTCAATGTCGATCATCACGACTTTTTCAACTGTTTTCCAGCGCAGCACTTCTCTAATTGTAGCTCCTTCTCCGCCGCCGAGAACGAGGACTTTTTTGGGTGAACCGTGACAAATCATGGCTGGGTGCACCAGTGGTTCGTGGTACAGAAACTCGTCGCCTGTACAAGATTGCCACTTACCGTCTAAAACTAAGCCTTTGCCGTAAGTACCGGTCTGAACGACATACATTTCTTGATAGGCTGTTTTCTTGTAAGCGAGCACCGCGATGACGCCGTGAACGTAAATATCCCAAGGGGTAATGTACTCGCTCATCCAAAAATCGGCACGAACTT
Organism: Microcoleus sp. Pol11C2; assembly: GCF_036701505.1. Lineage (NCBI taxonomy): Bacteria > Bacillati > Cyanobacteriota > Cyanophyceae > Oscillatoriales > Microcoleaceae > Microcoleus > Microcoleus sp. Pol11C2. The sequence continues at coordinate 58,102 of NZ_JAUBQX010000025.1, read as the reverse complement.
CGCTACCTGACATCAATTACTCTCCAAATATAAACGGCTGTGTCGATGTTGTCACAAGTAGTAGTTCTTAACACAAAATGGTGCGGGTGTGTGAGTACGATCGACACATTAAAGTGAGATTTCTCAGCAATGGTATAGTGTGATTGCGTTCTGGGATAGAGCAAGTGGCTTGGTACTTGAGTTTCCTTGTGGGCGATCGCGCGCCCAGTCGATCGCACTTTTCCCGTCGCCCCCGGTCGATCGCACTCACATTTAATATTTTCGCCAGCAACGCCGGCGGGTTTTGTACAAAGGTTGTGTGAATCGGGCAATTTTTAGCGCTGGGCCCGCCTTTAGAAGTTTGCGATCGCGCTGCTTATTTATCAATAATCGGATGAAAACCCAGCAAATGCGAGAGCGGGGAATAAAAGTAGCGATCGGTTTTAACCAGATTTGTTATTAATATGTTGACATTTTGAATCTATATTAGATAAGATTTTTAGATCGACCAAAATAAAGGAAGTGTTGAATTATTCGGACACAATTGGCTAGGCGATGTGCGCCGAAATTCTAACTAGGTAAAGGGTGCAACTAAATTTTCTAATAAAACTGTTATGACACTATTTTTACTTTCAAAATAATAGCCGATGGAACCAACAGATTGGGACAACAGAATCAAAGAGCTGGAAAAGGAAAATAGAATCCTGCAGGAAAAACTGGAAACTTCGGAAACCGATCGCAGCCAATTACAAGCCATTAATCAAAAAAAAGAATCTTTGCTAAAAATACTCACTGAAGAATTTAAAGATTCAGAAAATATTTTAAAAGCAAGAATCTCTACGCTAGAAAAAGCTCTGGAAAACCAGCAAACAACGCAGCTCAAATTGATCGAAGCCGAAAAAATGTCTGCTTTGGGCATTTTGGTAGCTGGTATTGCCCACGAAATCAACAATCCAGTTAACTTCATCTACGGCAATATTACCTATGTCAATGACTACGCTGGCGACATTTTAACATTGCTAGCAATGTACCAGGATAGGTATCCCGAAACAGATGCAGAGATGGAAGCTTTTCTGGAAAAAATTGACATCGACTTTTTGCGCGAAGATTTGTTAAAAACTCTTTCGTCAATGAAAGTTGGCTCCGAGCGCATCCGCGAAATCGTGTTGACTTTACGCAACTTTGCGCGGGTAGATGAAGGTGAAAAAAAACCAGTTAACATTCACGAAGGAATTGACAGCACCTTGTTAATTTTGCAGCATTTAACTAAAGAAAAACCCGGTCATTCAACCATTAATTTTATTAAAAATTATGGAGATTTGCCCAAGGTAGAGTGTTATGCGGGGCAATTAAATCAGGTATTCATGAACATCATTAATAATGCTGTTGATGCCCTGCGGGAGCGAGAGCAAAAGTCTTCACTGGACGAGATAGAAGCCAACCCTATCCAAATGACCATTACTACTTCTATTATTTCCCAAAATTGGGCAAGAATTAGCATCAAAGATAATGGTATGGGAATGAATGAATCTGTAAAAGGGAAAATTTTCGACCCGTTTTTCACCACCAAACAAGTTGGTCACGGGACGGGTTTGGGATTGTCAATTAGCTATCAGATTGTTGTGGACAAACACGGCGGGAGGTTGGAGTGCATATCCGCAATTGGAGAAGGGACTGAATTCGTGATCGAGATTCCGATCGCCAATTCCCGCAGCTAAGATCGATCGATCGAGCTAAACTGAGGGATAATGAAAACTCCCTTTGACTGCGGCTCCTCCTAGTTTGATGTGCAACCCTATGTCTACTGTCACTTTTGGTTTGTCAACCCCTATAGCGGCAGAGGCCGGGGCATCCTACGGCAGCAGCGAACCGCCACAGCGCCCCACCGTGCGGGCAGAGTGGATCGAGGTATTGGTGGACTCTCCTTTCAGGGTTGCAGGGGACTCCTCTGCGGAGGAAAATAAGTTATTTACTTATCGTTTACCTGCGGAACTTACCGTGCAACCAGGGGATATTTTGAGTGTACCCTTTGGCAGTCAACAGGTAGGCGCGATCGCGATTCGGTTCATTTCTCAACTGCCGCCAGACTTAGATCCGGCGCGAGTTAAAGATGTCGAAGATGTTGTCAGTACGGGATTTTTCCCACCGACTTACTGGGAATTACTCGAACGCACTGCCACTTATTATTGCACACCTTTAATTCAAGTAATTAGAGCCTCCCTGCCGCCCGGTTTGTTAAGCCGTTCCGTGCGCAGAATTCGCTTAATTAAGAACGCAATTTCTCCGAATGCCGAAACATTTCTCAATCCCGCCGCGAGTCAAATTTTGCAGTTGCTGCAAGCTCAAAAAAACGGCGATTACACTTGGCAATACCTCCAGCGCCAAGTTAAGGGAAGTTATCGGGGATTGAAAGATTTATTGAAACGCGGTTGGGTAGAAAGTTATTTAGAACCGCCCAATCCTCCTAAACCACAACTCAAACCGGCAGTAACATTAATTGCTAGTGCGTTTGTCACAGATTTAACCAAGCGGCAACAAGAAGTATTGGAAGTTTTGCGGCGCGGCGGCGGTGAAATGTGGATGAACGATTTGCTGAGAATTTGCAGCGCGAGTTCTTCTGTTGTCAAAAATTTGGAACAAAAAGGTAGCGTTGTCATCGATCAAAGGGAAGTTCTCAGGCGCGATCGCGGAATTTCTCAATTGCCCGATGCACCCAAAACTTTAACTCATTTTCAATCTCAAGCCCTAGCGTTTATTAACTCTTTTTCGGGATTCCGTCAAGTGCTGCTGCACGGCGTTACAGGTTCCGGGAAAACCGAAGTGTATTTGCAGGCGATCGCCCCAATCTTAGCCAGCGGCAAATCCGCCCTCGTACTCGTTCCCGAAATCGGCCTCACACCGCAACTTACCGATCGATTCCGAGCCCGTTTTGGCGAGCAAATTTGCGTGTACCACAGCGCCCTATCCGACGGCGAACGTTACGATACATGGCGTCAGATGCTGACTGGAACCCCGCAAATTGTAATCGGCACGCGATCGGCCATTTTTGCACCTTTACCTCACCTCGGCTTAATTATCCTCGATGAAGAACACGACAGCAGCTTCAAACAAGACCAACCAGCCCCCTGCTACCACGCCCGCACCGTTGCCAAATGGCGGGCCGAATTAGAAAATTGTCCCTTAATTTTAGGTTCCGCAACGCCAGCATTAGAGACTTTTGTCGGGACGCGCCGAGATTATTACTCGTTACCAAATATCCATTATTTATCATTGCCCGATCGCATTTATTCGCGCCCGATGCCGCCTGTGGAAATCGTCGATATGCGCCAAGAATTGCGGCAAGGAAACCGCTCAATTTTCAGCGCTTCCCTGCAAAATGCCCTCGAACAATTGAGAGCAAGACAACAGCAAGGTATTCTATTTATTCACAGAAGAGGACACAGTACCTTTGTCTCTTGTCGGAGTTGCGGCTATGTGATGGAATGCCCGAACTGCGATGTTTCGCTTTCTTATCACCACGTCGGCGAAGCAACCGCAGAAGTGTTGCGGTGTCACTACTGCAACCACACGGAACGACACCCCCAAAACTGCCCAGAATGCAGTTCTCCTTACTTTAAAAACTTTGGTAGCGGTACTCAGCGAGTAGAACAGGAATTAACTAGATTATTTCCCGAATTGCGGGCAATTCGGTTCGATAGCGATACGACTAGAAATAAGGGCGATCACCGCCGATTGTTAACGCAATTTGCCAATGGGGAAGCTGACATTTTGTTGGGTACGCAAATGCTGACGAAAGGGTTAGATTTAGCTGGAGTCACCTTGGTGGGAGTTGTGTCTGCTGACGGGTTGCTTAACTTATCGGATTATCGGGCAAGCGAACGAGCTTTTCAAACATTAACTCAAGTCGCGGGCCGTGCAGGCAGAGGCGACGATCCGGGGCGGGTAATTATTCAAACTTACACTCCCGAAGACCGGGTAATTCAAGCAGTTAGGCGGCACGAATATGCAGGTTTCGTGGAAACAGAATTAGCAGAAAGAGCGGCGCTCAATTATCCTCCTTCGGGGCGGCTGATTTTGTTGCGATTGAGCAGTGTAGATGCGGCGGAAGTGGCGGTGACTGCCGTACAATTGGCGTCTGTTTGTCAGGAGTATATTGAGCGATTGTCTGTACCCGGGTGTGAGTTGTTGGGGCCTGCACCTGCGGCGATTATGCGGGTGGCAAATCGGTATCGGTGGCAGATTTTGCTGAAGTTGCCTTTGGATGAGTCGGTGGATTTGTCGGATTTGATCGGCTTGCGCGATCGCACGCCGCGTTCTGTTAGTTTAACTATTGATGTCGATCCCTTGAATTTTGGTTGAGGGTTATTGCTTGGGTGGGGGCGGGTTTCACCAACAATATTTGCCTAAAATCCATAATCTCGTAAACCCGCCCCCACCCAACGGTCAATCGCAATCTACCTATTTCAAGGTACAAAGGGCGGGTTTACAATATTTTTGATTTAAAAATCCATAATCTCGTAAACCCGCCCCTAGGGGCCTAATAAATTATCGGAAATCAAACAATCTCGATCGACCGATGCCTACCAACTAAGGCAAATCAGTGCTCCCCATCAGATAAAGGTCGCACTCCCGGGCCACGCCGCGCCCTTCGTTAATCGCCCAAACCACCAAACTTTGTCCCCGGCGACAGTCACCAGCCGCGAAAACTCCCGGAATGCTGGTTGTATATTTTTCGTGCTCGGCTTTCACATTGCTGCGCGCGTCCCGTTCCAATCCCAGCGCATCCAGCAAGGGCTGTTCCGGGCCGAGGAAGCCCATCGCTAGCAAGACAAGCTGCGCCGGCAACACTTTTTCCGTGCCCGGGATGTGGTTCGGAATAAACTGGCCTTTCTCGTTTTTCGTCCACTCCACCTCAACGGTGTGCACAGCTTTGACATTGCCGTTTTCGTCGCCCTCGAACTTGGTCGCCGTGGTGAGATAGCCGCGCGGGTCGTCGCCGAATTTGGCTGCAGCTTCTTCTTGGCCGTAGTCGAGGCGGTAGACTTTCGGCCATTCGGGCCAGGGATTGTTGGCCGCCCGTTCCGAGGGCGGTTTCGGCAGGATTTCTAGCTGTACCAGGCTTTTGCAGCCGTGGCGGATGGAGGTGCCCACGCAGTCGGTGCCGGTGTCGCCGCCGCCGATGATCACGATATCTTTGCCTTCGGCGGAGATGAAGTTATCGTTTGTACTCTTGTCTAAAACTGCTTTGGTGTTGGCTGTCAGGAAGTCCATTGCGAAGTGGATGCCTTTTAATTCCCGGCCGGGGATGCCCAAGTCGCGGGGTTTGGTGGCGCCAGTACAGAGCACAACGGAGTCGTATTCTTTTAGCAGTTGTTCTGCTGGTAAGTCTTTGCCGACTTCGGTGTTGCAGACGAATGTCACGCCTTCGTCTTCGAGGACTTTCAGGCGGCGCATTACGACTTGTTCTTTGTCTAGCTTCATGTTGGGGATGCCATACATTAGCAGGCCGCCCGGTCGATCGGCTCTTTCGTATACTGTTACCCAATGACCGGCTTTGTTGAGTTGCGCGGCGGCGGACAAACCGGCGGGCCCGGAACCGATGACGGCGATTTTTTTGCCGGTGCGTTTGGCGGGCGGTTCGGCAGTAATCCAGCCTTCATCCCAGCCTTTATCGATAATTGCGGCTTCGATATTTTTAATCGTCACCGGCGGGTTGTTGATGCCGAGCACGCAAGCGCCTTCGCAGGGTGCGGGACAGACGCGGCCGGTGAATTCGGGGAAGTTGTTGGTTTTATGGAGTCTGTCTAGGGCTTCTTTCCAGAGTCCGCGATATACGAGGTCGTTCCATTCGGGGATGAGGTTGTTAATCGGGCAGCCGCTTGCCATGCCGCTGATAATTGTGCCCGTGTGGCAAAACGGAATGCCGCAATCCATGCAGCGCGCGCCTTGGGTGCGGAGTTTGTCCTCCTCCATCGGTAGGTGAAATTCGTCCCAGTTGTGGACTCTCTCGACTGGTGAGAGTTCAGAGGGCAATTCGCGCAAGAATTCGATAAAGCCTGTTGGTTTTCCCATAGTGGTGTTCTGGTTAGAATTTACTATTCTGGTAGTTTGTCAAAGCTGAAGCCTGTATGCTTATGAACTAACTATTGTCATATAAATTGTGGGCGATCGCAGTTCAGATTGAGCAATTCGTACCTGAAATCTTCAATATTGCCGGGACTGACCAATTGTCGGGAGTCGGAGAATCGTCAGGCTAGCAGACTACCGCAAAACACCCATTGCTGCTAAGCTGTTGGGCCTTTAACCTGCATACTGCGGGCGGGGACATTTAATTTTTCCCTAATTGACTGACGATCGCATTTATCGCCTTTACCAGAAAGAATTGGTTTAAAGCCCAAACCCCGATCGGGAGAAATTAAAAGAAGACTATTCATTACTCCAATCTCTTCCTTCCAGGTAGAGGTCGCCCCGCGTGCTGTCAACTGTCAACTGTCAACTGTCAACTGTCAACTGTCAACTGAACGATACAGCCACATCTCGAAACGCGGACGGCTTAACTCGGACGGCCCGCCAGTCTCAACTTTGAAACGCAGTCCCCATCAGGAGGGCATCGAGATCCTATACAAAAAGTTACAGACCTTGCAAAATATTATTTTCAGGATATACTACTGTAAATCTGTCAGATAAGCGGAGTTTACTTTTTTAACTCCTAAAATAGGTAAATAAACTCATGAGCATTACAGTTCAGAACGTATCGAAACACTTCGGCTCCTTCCACGCAATTGACAACGTGAATTTGGAAATTAAAAGGGGATCTTTAGTCGCGCTGTTGGGGCCTTCCGGTTCCGGGAAATCGACTCTGCTGAGGATGATCGCGGGGCTAGAACCGCCGGACAGCGGTGAGATTTACCTGACAGGTGAAAATGCTACTCATCAGTCGGTGCAGGAACGCCATATCGGTTTTGTGTTTCAGCACTACGCTTTATTCAAACACATGACTATTCGGAAAAATATTGCTTTTGCGATGGAAATTCGCAAAGTTCCTAAAGGTTCTATTAGCAGGCGGGTTGATGAACTTTTGGATTTAGTGCAGTTGACAGGTTTGGGCGATCGCTATCCTTCGCAACTTTCCGGCGGCCAGCGGCAGCGGGTTGCTTTGGCCAGAGCTCTAGCAGTTCAACCAAAAGTGCTGCTGCTAGACGAACCTTTTGGAGCATTAGATGCTAAAGTCCGCAAAGAATTGCGATCGTGGCTGCACAACCTTCACAAAGAAGTTAACATCACCACAGTTTTTGTGACTCACGACCAAGAAGAAGCTATGGAAGTAGCCGATGAAATTGTGGTCATGAACAAAGGTAGAGTCGAACAAGTTGGCACTCCTGCTGAAATTTACGACAAACCGGCGTCAGCTTTTGTGATGAGTTTTATTGGGCCTGTCAATGTACTCTCGAATGCTGCGGGTTTGTTCGCCAGCCACGCCCCAACGCCTCGCCATAATGGCGCCGCTCATTCGGAATTAGTGTTTTTGCGCCCCCACGACGTGGAAATTAAAACTAAGCCGGAGTCGGGTTTTTCATTAGCAAAAGTCAGCCGCATCATTCATTTAGGGCGGGAAATACAAACCGAGTTAGTGTTAGAATCCGAGCAGGTAGTAACAGCTTACGTGAGTCGCGAGCGCTTCGATTCTCTACAGTTAACGCGAGATCAGCAAGTTTACGTCAAGCCCAAACACGCGATGACTTTTCCTGCTTATTCAATTTAAATCAGCGACTGCATCTTACTCAAAATACTATCCGGGCGCTTCTACAAAACACTGCTCCCATATCGTTACCAGGCTTGTGCCTGGTAATGCTGTCTCGTGGCTCTAAATCGGAGGCAGAGCTTCCTGAAATTCATTCCCAGGCAGAGCCTGAGAACAAGAAAAACGAGAAATCCCAGGCAGAGGCTGGAAGAACTAAAAAAAAGATAGGTGAAGAATATGACTGCTAACAAATTCAAGAATTTAGCAACTAGCACTTTACTTAGTTATCGCCGTTACCTCCAGGCAGGATTAACACTTTGTGCAGGATTGGGACTGTCTGCGATCGCCTCTTCAGTTGCGTACAATTGGGAATACAAATCCATGCAAGCCGAACTGCAAGACAGGCTGGACAAAATAGCTACAGACATTCAGAGAGATGTTAGCGGCAATTTAGAAATAATTCGTGCTGCTGGAGCATTTTACAGCGTATTTGACGGCGTTAAAAAACCAGAAATGAAGACATTTATTGGTTCTGCCCTATACCGCCATCCGAGCCTGAAGGCGATCGCTTGGCTGCCCAGTGTTTCTGACTCTCCGCAATTCCTGACTGATGAAATAGATTTAGGTTTAGATTTGACTGCCAATCGGCTAGCGTTAGAAAAAGCCGCCAAAAGACAAGAAATTATCGCGACTCATCGCCAAAAATGGTCTTCAGAAAATCAACCAAGCGTCTTCTTCTTTCTGCCAATTTTTAGTCCAATGTCGGCTGGCGATACTGCAGAATTGCCGCAAAATTTACCTGCTAGAAATCCAGAAAATTTGAAAGGTTTTGCTTTGGGAATTTTGCTCGTTGATGCTATTGTTAAGTCAGCTTTACAGGAAACTCAACTCAACTTTGTTAATGTGTATCTTCAAGATGCTATGGCTCCTGAAGCAGAAAAATTTCTAGCTTTTTACGAAGCAAAGACTAAAAGGATCGTCACCGACGAAAACATTAAAAATCAACTCCTAATTGGGGAAAGAGCTTACTGCCCGGATGGCAGCAGTTGCACCCGCATTCTCAATATTGAAAATCGCAGGTGGTTGCTGCAACTGCGGCTAACGCCAGAGTACATTAATCCTCTAAGATTTTGGCGTTCTTTGACTGTTTTAATTTTTGGGACAATCTTAACTTTGGCGGCGACACTTTATCTAATGAGCTTGTGGAATTATACCGCTTTAATTGAAAAAATAGCAGCAGAACGCACAGCTAAATCTCAACGTCTAGAACAAACTTTGCAAGAATTGCAGCAAACTCAAAGTCAACTAATTCAGCAGGAAAAAATGTCTAGTTTGGGTTTGTTAGTCGCTGGTGTCGCCCACGAAGTGAACAATCCTATTAGTTTTATTTACGGCAATATCCACCACGCCAGCGCATATACTAGCGATTTGTTGGAGTTGGTAAAACTCTACCAAAAACACTATTTATCCCCTGCAGCGGAAATTTTAGAGTATTTAGAAAAGGTTGACTTTGACTTTCTCAGGAAAGATTTACCCCAACTGCTGTCTTCGATGAAAATAGGAGCAGATCGCATTGTTCAAATCGTCCAATCTTTGCGGAATTTCTCTCGCTTAGATGAAAGCGAAATGAAACCTGTTAACATCCATGAAGGCATTGACAGCACTCTGCTAATTCTGCAAAGCCGCCTGAAAGCTACAGGCGATCGCCCGCCGATCGAGATTGTTAAAAACTACGGCAATTTACCTTTAGTAGAGTGCTATGCCGGACAATTAAATCAGGTGTTTATGAATATTCTGGCTAATGCGATCGACGCTCTTGAGAGTTACAACCTCGATCGCGGGCCCAAAGCAGCGAAAGCCAATCCGATCGCGATCGCCATAACCACAGAATATTCCATCCCCGATAAAATAATTGTGCGGATATCTGACAACGGCCCCGGTATGGCAGAAAATGTCAAAAAACGGCTGTTCGACCCCTTCTTTACGACTAAACCTGTGGGAAAAGGGACAGGATTGGGACTGTCAATCAGCTATAAAATTGTCGTAGAAAAGCACAAAGGTACGCTGCGCTGCGATTCGGCACCGGGAGTGGGGACGGAATTCTCGATCGAGATTCCGCTGCGGCAAGAAGTCAGACAAGCTGTACCGTTTGTTTCGCGGAAAATATCCGAGGCAGCTTAGAAAGGGCTGGGGAAGGAAAATTTTTTTCTCATTAACTACTGTAATTTGGTCGGATTATAGTATTATATGTAAGAATGCCACAATCAATACTGCTTTATGCAGCTTAAACCGTTGGCACTGCGGATACTGTATAACCCAAACACGGCGAGAGTAAATATGTTCAGTGACTTGCAAATTATTTACGAACGCGACCCCGCGGCCCGCAACTGGCTGGAAGTATTATTTTGCTATCCCGGACTGCAAGCACTTTTTTTGCACCGGACAGCAAACTGGCTTTATTCCGCTGGCCTGCCGTTTGTACCCCGCTTGATTTCCCAACTGAGCCGCTTTTTAACAGGTATTGAGATCCACCCAGGAGCAAAAATTGGTAGGGGCGTGTTTATCGACCACGGCATGGGGGTGGTAATTGGCGAAACTGCGATCGTTGGAGATTATGCTGTAATTTATCAAGGAGCGACCATTGGCGGCACGGGTAAAGAAATAGGAAAACGGCATCCGACGCTGGGAGAAAATGTAGTCGTGGGAGCCGGTGCTAAAGTTTTAGGCAATATTCAAATTGGCAATAATGTTCGGATTGGGGCGGGTTCGGTAGTGCTGCGGGATGTCCCTAGCGATTGCACTGTTGTGGGAATTCCCGGTCGCATTATCTCTCGGAAAAAGCAGGCGGAAGATGCTCTAAATTCTCAAGGAATACCGGATTTGGAAGCTCAAGCGATTCGAGCTTTGTTCGATAGAATTAAGGATTTAGAAGATCAAGTTGCTTTTTTGAAATCTCAACTCTCTCCGAACAAAGCAACTCAATTAGAGCAAGCAGAGAGAGAAAAAAATGAATTATTTCTGTCTTCGGATTTATTTATTACACAGTTTTTAGACGGTGCAGGAATCTAGTAAAGCTTTAATTTATATAGATTTTTACCCGCAACCCTATCCTGCTGCCATTGTACAGACTAACTTTGGTTCCTTAAGTAACTCGCTATGACTATTGCTTCTCTTTCCACTAAAACTTTTGATGAGACGAGCCGACATATATTTCCTCGCCGCTCGCACTTGCCCAACAGAAGCAATGCTCTGTGGCGAATTGAAACTGGAGTAGTGCGAACTGTAACCTGGCTTGAAGATGGCACAATTATCACCTTGGGATTGTGGGGGCCTGGTGATACGATCGGCAAAGCGATATCAAAATGCGATCCTTTTCAAATTGAATGCCTCACTAAAGTCGAGGCAATTTTACTATCGGGCGATCGCTGGCTAAATAGAGATATTTTGCTCAATCACATTCAGCAGGCTGAAAACTTTATGGTAATGCGAGGTTACAAAAGAGTTGATTTTATGCTCTATCAACTATTAACTTGGCTGGCTAAGAGGTTTGGTTCTGAGGTAGAGCGAGGACATCTGATCGATATGATTTTAACACATCAGGACATTGCAGAAATTATCGGTACAAGTCGCGTAACTGTCACTCGCACCCTCGGTCATTTTGAGCAGCAAGGCTTGATCGATCGTCTGCCACTCCACCGGATTATTCTGCAACCTTGTGAGGTGTGGCACTACGAAATTTGACACTCCCCTGCCTAAAGGCGAGGGGATTCTTGATTCGCAGAATCGACTTGCCGATGCAGAATTACTTCAACATCGGTAGCGGTCAATTCTCCACAAGCGTTCGGATCCAAAATCCAAGTTCCGGTGTGCCCCACCGTACTCAATCCTCGACTTAGAATATTTTTAGCGGCATTCCAATCACGATCTAATACGCATCCACACCGACAAGCATGGGTTTGCGTTGATAAAGTTTTCTTAACAATTGTTCCGCAGTTAGAGCATTCTTGACTTGTTCCATTGGCTGGCACGGCAATCGTAATTCTTCCGAATACTTTGCCGAAATATTCCAGCCCAACTCGGAACATATACCAAGATGCGTCGTTAATCGATTTTGCTAGACAGTGATTCTTCACCATATTTTTAATCCTCAAATCTTCGTAGGCTACACAGTCGTTAGACTGGATCACCCATCTTGCCAATTTCACGGCAAAATCTTTACGTTGCCTACTTATTTTGAGGTGGCGCTTTCCTAAAATCACTCTAGCCTTTTTTCTATTTTGCGAACCCTTGACTCGTTTGGCAACTCGTCTTTGGGCTTTTTTTAACCTGCGCTCGGACTTGCGGAGAAATCGCGGATTTTCGACTGCAACACCATTGGAATCTGTGTAGAACTCTTTTAGTCCCACGTCTAATCCAATGGCGTTGCCAGTAATTTCAATCTTCTCAGAGCGGTCAACTTGAATGCAGAACTGGACGTAATATCCGTCTGCTCGCTTTACCAAGCGCACTCGCTTGATTTGACTGCGCTGGTAGAAATGCAAGTCGCGCGTTCCTTTTAATTTGAGTTTCCCGATTCCTTTCCTATCGGTAAAAGTAATAGATTTCCGGTCATCTGCCATACGCCAGCCAGTAGTCTTGTATTCGACCGAGCGGTTGTCTTTCTGGAATTGCGGAAATCCTTTTTTTCCTGGGACTTTCTTTTTACAGTTGTCATAGAATCGGGAGATCGCCGACCACGCTCTTTCTGAGCTAGATTGGCGAGCCATGCTGTTTAAGTCATCGCAAAACGGGAATTCTTTAGCTAGAACAGCGCTGTACTTGTTTAAGCCGTATTTATCGACTTTTGTGTTTCCCATCCAAAAGCGCAATGCTTTGTTGCGGATGAACTGCACCGTTCTAATTGCTTCGTCTACAGCGTCAAATTGCTGTTTTTTACCGACTGCTTTGAACTCAAAAACTAGCATGACTTCGACCTCATCACGATATCTTTATGCTAGCGGGACTGGCTTAATATTGCCTAATTATTCACAAAAATCTACAAACACAAGTACGGGCGTATCCCTAAATTAAGAGAAAGCCGTCCTAAAAGGACGGGGTTTTAAACCCAGTTTTGTGAGAATTTGCATTTATTAAATTTTCTCCTCCACTGGTCAATAAGTTCAAAAGCAAAGGCGACTATCGCACTTGCTTTTTTCTTTGTGTTGATTTCTTTCTTCTCACTGCCGACAGATGCGATATCTCGCACCTGTTGACTACCGTTAAGTAGGTGAGTATGAATAAACTTAACGATGAGACAGCATATATCCGCCTACCTACTTAATAGTTACTTTAAGGCGGCGGTATTGCCTTTAATATACTCGCTCCCTGCAACATTTGAGACTCTCCTGCTCTACCCGCTTCTGGGCCTTCCCAAGACGGTGCAAAGGGTGGAACCAAGAAGGAGCAAGCTTTCCACCCACCCTGTACCCCCACGCCGAGCATCAGGCAGTTTCCGCCCCTGTGTCCGTGCTGCTCGTAATACCGACAGTGCCGACAGCTTAAACCTACATTTACGTTGCTCACGGGATTTCTCCAACCGTTTTTGTAATAAAAATATACTAACACCTGTACACCTACCGGAATTGTGTACTATGATATAATGTACAATTTAAACTCGATCGCCAGTGGGGAATGTGGAACTATCTTCTAGAGTAGAATATGCCCTGTTAGCGCTCTTGGAACTGGCGAGCCACCACCCGAAGGATTCGCCCCTAACAGTGAACGAAATTACTGCTTCTCAAGAGATACCGGAACGCTATCTAGACCAAATTCTTGCCGTGCTGCGGCGTGCAAGTATTGTCCAGAGTTTGCGGGGTGCTAAAGGCGGTTATTTGCTGGCGAAAGAGCCTTGGCAGATTACTTTGCTAGAGGTGTTTTCGACACTCGAAGGCGACGGCAGCGGCCAGACTCAAAAAGTTTCGGAATCTGTAACAATAGAAAAAACTGCGGTGCTAGAAATCTGGCAGGAAGCTCAACAGGCATCTTGGGCTGTTTTGGGCAAATACACATTACAAGATTTGTGCGAACAGCGGGATATTCGCAAACAAGCACATCCCATGTACTACATTTAAAGGGAGAGAAATTAAGCCATGAGAATTGCTAAGGATGTTACAGGAATAATTGGCAGAACTCCTTTAGTTCAGCTCAATAAAATTCCCCAAGCCGAAGGAGTAGTGGCTCAAATTGTGGCTAAATTGGAAGGGATGAATCCGGCTGCTTCGGTGAAAGATCGGATTGCGGCGAGCATGATTCAGGCTGCAGAAGAGGCGGGGTTAATTCAACCCGGGAAAACTATTTTAGTTGAACCGACTTCAGGCAATACTGGAATTGCTTTGGCAATGATCGCGGCGGCGAAAGGGTACAGTCTGATTTTAACTATGCCGGATACGATGAGTACGGAACGCCGATCGATGTTAAAGGCTTACGGAGCTCGGTTGGAATTAACTCCGGGACATGAAGGGATGTTAAGCGCGATCGCCCGTGCGGAAGAAATTGTAGAAGAAACCCCCGACGCTTTCATGCTGCAACAGTTTCGCAACCCCGCTAATCCGAAAATTCACCGAGAAACCACGGCCGAGGAAATTTGGGAAGATACAGAGGGTAAAGTAGATTTTTTAGTGGCTGGAGTTGGCACCGGCGGTACGATTACGGGAGTTGCTGAGGTAATTAAACAGCGGAAATCGAGTTTTAGGACGATCGCAGTTGAACCAGCCACCAGCCCCGTGCTTTCTGGAGGCAAATCTGGTGCTCACAAAATTCAAGGGATTGGTGCAGGATTCATCCCGGAAGTTTTGAAACCCGAGTTAATTGATGAGGTGATCGCAGTTAGCGACGCAGATGCGATCGCCTACAGCCGTCGGCTGGCCAGAGAAGAAGGATTGTTGTCAGGAATTTCTGCTGGCGCCGCTTTGTGTGCCGCAATTCAAGTCGGCAAGCGTCCGGAAAATGCTGGAAAATTGATAGTTTTTGTGCAGCCTTCTTATGGCGAACGCTACCTCAGTACAGTCTTGTTCAAAGATTTAGAATTGCCGACGATCCGCGAACTCGAATCATTAGTCAGCAATTATTAAATTGTAGGTCGCGCGATCGCCCCGTGGTTGCCCCTTCCAAATTTGGGGTAGCCACGGGGCGATCGCCCCTACTTTTCAGACTTGATACAACTTCCAACTAGCCATCGCCAACATTCCGTAAATAACAAACTTTAGCGGGCGTTGAGGCATAATTTGGCAGAATTTAGCACCTACCAAAACTCCCGGCACCGAACCCAACCAAATTGGCAATACTAAACTCCAGTCTACTGTTCCGAGGCTGAGGTGTCCCAGAGATGTAAACATCAACAAAATTGCCGCCTGGGAAATATCTGTACCCACCAATTTAGAAGTATCCAGGCGGAAAAAAGCAATCAGCAACAGTGCAAACATCGCACCGGAAGACACGCTAGTTATTCCCACTATGCAGCCTAAAATTGCTGCTGCACTCACAGTACAAATACGGCCATAATTAGTATTTAAGTCCCATTTTGGGGTCGCAGGCCATTTAAACTTAGGGAAAAATGTTTTGACCACTAATTGGGTCAGCGATAAAGTGACAATTAGGGCGATCCCTACTCCGAGAACGCGCAGCAATATGCTGTCTAAGTCCTGACTTCCGCTGGATTTGATGCAGTGTAAAATCCACACGCCAGTCAGCGAACCGGGCACGCTGCCCAAAGCCAGCCACTTAACTACTTGCAAGTCGAGGGTTTTTTGCTGCCAGTGTTTGAAGCCGCCAACAACTTTCATCAGTGTAGCAGCTACGACATCCGAACTAATAGCAATTGATGCCGGAACCTGGAAAACAAAAATTAACATTGGGGTGATGAGCGAGGCTCCGCCAACTCCGGTCAAACCAACGATAATGCCCACGAAAAAGCTGAGAAATGATAGTAATAAGTAGTTCACGGTTATGCCCAAAAACTGTGTATTTAAGCGCTGCCAACCAACAAATAGATAACTTGGGCGGCTACAACAACACAGCTACACAGGCTAAATCTCACTTGCATTTCAATAATTATTACCAAAAATTGGTCTTTTAAAGGCTTTTGACTAGCCGCGTTTTCAGGAACAATATTATTGGTAAAAACAAGTAAATGCAAATGAACAAGACTACATAAATTGTAGTATCAAAGCTCCCTGATTTTCTTATATGTACCTGTGTAACTGATGAAAAACCCTGGATTCATTTATGGGGTTTATATTCGGCATTCTACCTTGAAGTGACGAGCGTCACAGGTAAAACAGAGCTGAGGTTAACCGACTGCTGGTCGGCAAAGAAATCGGGAGTTTCGAGAACATTAAAATGAATCAATGCCACAATGACAACAGTGAAGGCGGTTGATGATACTAAACCCGTCAATAACTCTTTTTTGAGGTTTTTTTCCTTGGGTTTGTCTGTAAAAACATCTAAAGTTCCTAGCTGCATCAATAGAATTCCCGCAATATTGGAAAGCCAGTAGCCGACTATTGTGCAAGGAAACAGTAAATCTGCGGAAAGCCAACTACAGATATACCCAAAGGCGTAGGCAATTGGCAGATTGAAAAATATGTCGTTCCACCAACACAGCGGTGATAGCAAATATCCAATTGCCAGAAGCAGCCCGCCTCGGATTTTTTTAAACCAGACTTCCTTAAAGCCCTTAGCTTGTGGCAACTGTTGGGTCAGTTGTCCTGCAAGCTGGTACTCTTCAATGACTTTTTTAGCGTTTTCCACGTTAATAACTCATTACTCGATCGACTTACCGTAGTTTAACAGCCTAAATCGGTTATGTCTAGTAAGTCGATAAAGTTACCGTATTTGCGGGGCGTTCGGCTCAATCTACTTTCTTTCGGGTACAAAAATATCGATGAGGGAGAGGTTGTTGAGAATGCTGGCTGGTGTCTGTTTAGACTGAGAGCGAGAAATTGAAAGCTTCAGGCAAATGCTTGACTGTTTGCCAAAGATATGCAGTATCTATGCCCCAGTAAAATTGCAGGTAAACGAGCAAAAGCCCGATCGCGACTGTCACGCCCAGCAATTTAGGGACTATTTTCGCGACAGTCTCGATCACTACGAATGTGGCCCAGATAGCAGCACCTAAGATGAGAATGGAAGCGATCGTGGCAACTGTATCGCTGTTCATAATTAACTCCTGTTGACAATCAATCGGGTATGACAGAACTACTTGGGGCGAGGGCGACTGCCAAAATCGAATAAATTACTCCAATTCCCAATAAGCCCACAGCAAAACTGAACAATAAAACCATTGCGTCTGGGGGATTGTAGGTATCGTGGTCAATTTGGTGGCGAACGGTGAAGTAATGCTTAGTTGAGATTAAGACTGTCACCCAACCTATTAGAGAGAAGATTAAACCCAACTTCCACCCCATCGCCTGGCGGTACTGTACGGGCATTTGCACGACGCGAAGTCGGATGATGACGACGCCAAAACCCATGAGTGCGATAGCTGCCCGCATCCAGGCTAAGAAGGTGCGTTCATTTGCCGATCGATCGATCGCCCGCGACAGATTGTGCTGCTGTGGTTTCTCATCATCTACTTGCATCGGTTTGAACGATAATTGCACGCGATCGAATTCTTTAATATTCATATTAAACCGCCACCATTATTCAGGTGCCATCAAACCAAATGAGCTAGAAGGAACGGTGAACATATAATAAATTACCCCAGCCCCTAGGATGGCGATCGCGAGGCTAAAAAGAATTACCCAGCGATCGGTAGGTTCATAAGTATCGTAATCGATATCGTGACGGACGCCAAAGTAGTGCTTAGTTGAGAATAACACCGTCAGCAAACCCACTGCTGAAAAAAGCAAACCCAACTTCCAGCCATTGCCGGGAGTTGGGAGTAGAGGGGGATGAAAGGTGCGAAGGCGGACGATAACTACGCCAAAACCCATCAACGATATTGCTGTCCGCATCCATGCTAAATAAGTGCGCTCGTTGGCCAAGTGATCCCGCACCCGCGACGGATTTGGTCGCTTAATCTTTTCTGTATTTACTTTCGTGGATTTCCAATTTAATAGCATAGATCAACCTTTTAATTTTAACGGGAAATAAGAAGGTAAACCGATATATTTTCGCTTGGATGATTATCCGCCGGGAGCGATACCCGGCGGGATTTTGCGTTGCAACGGGCTTTACACAGCCGAGTGCATTACAACTTCACCAAAACTAATCATTTTCCTCAGTAGGTGCGTTGGGAACTTGCGTATCTATGTAAGCCTGAGTCACATCAGGAACAAACCAATTCGCATCCCCCGGCTGGAAAACTTTAGCAGTAGGAACGTTAAACTCTACAGCCCCCGTATCGGGATTAGCTCTCGCTACAACTTGAGTTCCGTCAACTATCTTAACAGCTAGACCGCCCGTCAATTCTTCTGAAGGTTGATCTGTCGTTCTTAAATCAGTTGCTTTGATATCGCTGGGTAGATAAATTCCATCGCAATCCCATTTATGTTCAGTTGTTTGGCCGTCAGCTAGAAAATAAAGACCATTCTCGTAAGTAGAAGAAGCAGCTTTTTTGGCTTTCGGGCCGTAGACGGCCAGGGTTTTTCCTGTTTCGTTGCGGCACTGACCCCAAGGTTTTCCAGTTTCTAAAGTGTATTTTTGAAACTCCAATTGAGCAATTTTTTGCTGAAGTTGCTCAGGGGTATAAGTCTGGGCGAGATTGGGTGCATCTTTCGCTGTCCTGAGAGTGTTCAGAGCTTGAGTCACCTCTATGTAATCGGGATTGCTGGCATATTTCGGCGTTTTTGGAGCATCGGCCCATGATGGGGGAACGAATACTAAATTGGCGGTCATTACCAAGAGCACTAAAACAAATTTGAAGATTTTCACAATTTTTCTCCTTTTCTCGATTGTCAGGTTTTTTCCAACTTTCTGTTTGCTTGCTATTTTAGGACTTAGGCAAAAACGATATCTATTTAACGGGTTTGCCTGAGAAACCAAATTTTGCAGAAGCAAAAAATCTGTTTTTTTTGCATTATACCTATTGTCCAAGTCGCTCAGCGTGGGGTAGTGGCGAAGCGATAGGGCGAGCTTTTAGCGATTCATCGTCAAGTTTTTAGCTCAGTTTGATTCACCACTACAGGATTTCTTGAGACAATAGGTGTATTGTTGCCTAAGTCGGGCAATTGGCTAGCTTAAAAGATGGTTTTAAGTGGCGTGAATACTTGAGGCTAAATTAGTTTGAAGCTGCTTTTAGCTGGGTCACTCACTTCATTATTAACTTAGCATAATTGTTGATTAAAATCAAGCGATTTAGCGCATTTTTTAAGCAAACAATTTTTAAGGAAAAAGTGATGAGTTAGGACTTGTGACTTATGGCAAATTATCTATCTAGAGAGGGATGAACGTAGCGGAAAATTGGCTGAGCGTTAGTTAGATTGAAATGGCGGGAGCAGCCGATAACTACCACTTTCAATCAGGATGAATATTCCCAAACCAATCAAGACAAAAGGGACAACAGCCTTGGTATAGCGAGTCAAAATATGAGCGATCGCCCTTTGGCGAGTTAACCGGTACGCGACATAAGACCAAACACCTACCATCACCGAGAAAACCCCCAAAATCACCACCAAGCTCGGCAAATCGCTGCTAGCAAACAGTGGCAAATAGATGCCGATGTTGTCTCCCCCGTTGGCCACTGTTACCGCCGCCACATTCAAAGTTTGGGGGTTGAAAAGATTGGCGAGTTTTGACACCACAGATGAGTTAGATTGACGGTTAAATTCGCCCGATACCGCTTGTACGTCATTTTCCTCATTATCTCTCTTGACTAAGTGACTAATGCCGATCGCGATCGGAACCAAACCCAGCAAGCCAATCCAAGCTTTCGGCACAATTAAACCGCCAAAAAAACCGGGCAAACTAGCAGCGATGAGTGCTGCAAATCCGAGGTACTTACCGACAAAGATATGCCGGGGGCGGAAAGTATCATTTACCTGGGCGAAGAACAGCATCGAAATCACCATATCGTCGATATTGGTTGCGGCAAAAGATGTAATCCCGGCAAGAATCGCTGCTGCAATCCAATTCATGTGCTGTCCCTTCAATTTTTCTAAACTTCAGTTTCCCTGGCGTTACTTCTGCTCATAGTTATCAAACAGAAACCGCAACCCACTAAAGATATTATACTTAAAGTTGGGCTTGCCAGAGTGCCGCTTTTAACCAGAATCGCCATTCCCAATCCGATTAAAACAAAAGGCACAAGCTGATTGCCGTAGCGAGTCAAAGTATCTGCGATCGCCCGCATCTGAATTAACCGATAAGCAGCGTAGCACCAAACGCCCACCATCCCGAAGAATACAGTGAGAACCACCGCCAAACTTTCTAAAGTATTGCTAGCAAAAAGCGGCACATATATGCCGATATTGTCGCCCCCATTTGCCACCGTCACCGCTGCTACGCTGTAAGTTTGAGGAGACAGAAAACTGCTAAAAAAAGATTTCTCAGATTGCTCTAATTCTGCCTCAGCTTCCGAATCGTCAGTTTCGGAATTCAGTAAGCGGCTAAGCCCGATCGCAATTGGCAGCAAACCCAGCATTCCGATCCAATCTGGCGGAAAGATTAAGCGGCCAAAAAAGCCCGGAAGGCTAACAAAAACCAGTGCAGTAAAACCCAGAAACTGACCGAAGACGATATGCCTGTGCCGAAATACTGCATTCACCTGTGAGAAAAACAGCAGCAGAATCAGAATATCGTCTAGATTCGTAGCCGTAAAAGCTGTCATACCCGTAGAAATTGCTGTTAGTAATTCATTCATTTCTGTGTCTCCTCCGATTTTTTATTTCGTTGTACTTGCTGGGTTCGTATCTTCGGAACGGGCAAGATGCCCGTTCCACAAAAATTAAATTTTATTGTGGGCTGTAGATTTGAGCAACGCCCTTGAAATGCCGATCGACAATGCTGCAGTATCTCAGTAAAAACCCAGTTGCTTAAAAACTCTTTCTCCGAACAGCGAAGTGGTAACTGCTAATCAAAAACGATCGCTGTCAAAGGGAACTGCTTTCAATCGAACACCACCGTAAATTGCATTTTCTTCCTCGAATTTGGCGTGAATTGCGTCAATACCCTGCTGCATCGATCCCGTCAGTTCAGGAGAACGCAGCCGCTGCCAGAAAAACCATCCGCAAGTAACCACCAAGTACATCAAGAACAAGTAAGGAAAGGCATCGTAAGGAGCTTCTGGAGGTGGGAACATAGTGCTGCCGGGAATGCCCACGCTGCCCGCAATCGGAATCATCATAAATGCGATCGCCACAGCCGAGAACGCTACATCCCGCACACGCAATTTACCAATTTTGTGCAGGTAAACCGGGGCTGCGATCGAAATTAAGACGTACACGGTTAAAAATCCGTAGCTGCAAATTGCCCCCAAATAACCCATACAATCGAACAGTTTGATGTTAAACATAGACATCACAGCCGGCACCAAGAATGTCAGAAATGTACACATCGTTACTGCAACGTGGGGAGTTTTATTAGATGAATGCGCTACACCTAATGAAGAGTGAAACAAACCGTGTCGCGCCATCATAAAAAACACTCTCGCCGCGGGATTGATGCTGCCGAGCACGCAAGCAAAAAAGCTAAATAAAGCGCCGAAAGCAACTAACTCTCCCAACCACCCCATGCCCACTTGTTGCGCTAGAAAACTCAGAGGTTCTTCAGTATTAGTAATAGAAACTCCCGTACCGCTAAAACCCAAAACCTCAATATAGGTCATCAAAATGAAGAATAAGCCTGCCATTACAGCGCTGCCCATGACAGCTCTGGGGATATTTTTTAAGGGTTTTTTCGCTTCGTCGCCCAGAGATGTAGCACTTTCAAAACCAGAAAAACCAAACATTACTAAGACAAGCCCCGTCGCTATGTTCCCCGGAGTTACGCCTTCCAAAGTCAGTTGGGACATATCTAATGCAAAACCTTTGTGCGCCCAGATGATAATTCCTAAAAGTGCGATCGCCGCCACTGATGCCCCCTCTAGCCACAGCATCGCCATAGCTGAAAGCTGGATATCTTTGTAACCTGCATACCAAGCAACGCCAGCCCCGATCGATAACAGCGTAATCGGTGAGGGATGGATGCCTAAATGACCGATGAAAATACCCGTAAAGTTGGCAAAACCGCACAAAACGGCCATCGCAGTAAATAGATAAGCGAGTACCAAACTCCAGCCGCAAATTACGCCGGCAGTCGGGCCAAGTCCTTTAACAATATAAGAATAAAGAGAACCTGCAGAAGCCGATCGACTCGCAAATTGGTTGATATTGATGCTGACAAATACTAGGCCTATCAAGCCGATGAGAAAGCTCAGCCAAGCCCCGTTACCCGAAAGAGCGACAATTAACCCTATATTAGATGCTGGTATAGTTGTAGGTGCAATGACGGCAAAGGATTGAGCTAAAACCTCCCCGAAGGAGAGGCAGTCCGGCTTTAAGCCGTGGGGACTGTGATTTTTTTGCGTTTTCTTGGTCATTTATCTTCTCTCTTTTTGTCGATCGACTTTTGGCGATCGGCTTAAACTTGTCGGTGCTGCTTCAGCATGGGGCCCTGCGTTAGAAGCTTAAGTATCACATTAAGGCTCTTGAGGGGTAGAATCAAATGTTGTTTTTTATCGAATTAATAAATACAAGTGATGCAGTGCCGCGGCAAAATAACTGTTGGAATAGCAGACCTATCTGTCGTCAAAAGCTCAAACCCTTGACCTTAAAAGTAAACTTCAAATACCGGCTGGCAACCGTGATTTTTGGGGAATTCCAACCTGTACCAGAGACTCGATCGAAAAGTTCAAGTCAAAGTTTAGCCGCCAGAGATTTTAATCTCAAAAAATAACTGTATTTAGTAAAAGGGTACTCAGCATGGCCGGAATGACGCTTGACCAACTGCGAGTTTTTCTAGCTGTCGCGGAACACCTGCACTTCAGCCGCGCAGCGGAGGAACTTTACATCACCCAACCCGCTGTCAGCGCGACAATCCAAAGCTTAGAGGCGCAATACGGAGTAAAACTATTTCACCGCATCGGCCGCCGCATCGAAATCACAGATGCTGGGAAGTTGCTGCAAGTTGAAACTCAGAAAATTCTCGACCAAGTTGCTTTGACTGAGAGAGGTTTGCGGGAGTTGAACGACTTGCAACGAGGCGATTTAAACTTGGGTTGCAGTCTGACCATTGGCAATTATTGGTTGCCTGATAAACTTAGCAAGTTCAAACAAAAATATCCTGGTATTTGCGTGAATTGTACTTTGGCAAATGCCGAAGAAATTTGTGCAGGGACGGCGACGGGAACATTTGATTTGGGTTTAGTGACGGGAGACATCAAAGCTTCGCTTAAGATCACTCTGGAAGAAGAAGTTGTAGGCAGCGAACGCTTGCTGATTGTAGTTGGCAAATCTCACCCTTGGTTTGAACGTGCAGATGTGAGTTTAGCGGAAATTGCGGAAACGGATTGGGTGATGCGAGAAGCTGGTTCTGGAGTTCAGCAAATGCTGGAACAAGCTTTGCAAAGTTGGGGCATTAATCCCAATGAATTGAATGTAACTTTAGTTTTGAATAGCAGTGAAATGGTAAAAGCAGTGGTGGAAAGTGGCACAGGTGCAGCCGCTATTCCTGAATTGATGGTAAAAAAAGAATTGCAGCTATCTACACTACGAGCGATTAAAATTATAGATAGCCAACCAAGTTCTAATGTATGTTTTGAAATAATTAAACCAGTTTTAAAACTGAAGCACCGACAGCGTTTTCAAACTGCAATTACTAAAGCTTTTGAACAGATATTAACTTAAGGTGCTGGTAATTGCTAATTGAGCACTTACGCACCAATACTCAAGAAACGAGTTTTTTTACCGACATAAGAAGCTAAAGGCCGTGTATTGTGTCGTAAAAACACCCGGTTTCTCCCCACCTGTGCGTCCAGGATTATAATTATCTCTCAACCAATTTCCTCAAGTCCAATAAATTTTTACCCCCATCACCAACAATCAGCGGCAATTTCCCATCCCATTTTTCTATAGCCTGCCTTTCCAAAAGTTCCGGAGTCAAATTGTCCCGCAGCAACCTTTGCACTTCGGCTTCTCCCTTGGCTAAATTCACCTTAGCCTCGGCCTGTTTTACTGCCTTCAGCGCTAAAAATTCCCCTGTTTTTGCCTCCTGTTCGGCAATTTGTTTCGCCTCCACCGCCTCGCTAAACCGCTCCGAAAAGTGAACGTGTACTAAAGAAATATCGTCAACGGCAATGTGATATGTAACCAGCCTCAAGGTCAAATAATCATCAACTGCGGCTTTAACTTCTCCCCGTTTAGTAATTATTTCTTCAGCCGTGTATTTTGCCATCACTGCTTTTAATACTTCTTCAACCGCCGGATCTATAATGCGAGCAATGACTTCTTTCTCGTCACCTATTTGTTGAAAAATAGCATTTGCTTCTTCTGGAATAATATGCCAGTTGAGCGCTACATCTGTAAAAACATCTTGCAAATCTTTGGAGGAAGCTTCAGCGGAACTTTCCTGTTTTTGTACCCTGACGGTCAATTTTTTTACAGTATAAACTGTGGGGAATATTAGGTGAATCCCTTCTCCGAGTACCTGTTCTTGCACTTTACCAAACTGCATCACCACGCCCCGTTCTCCAGCGTTGACAATGACAAAAAATTTGGACAAAATAGCTAACAACACTATCACTAGAGCTAGTTGAACAGCTATGTAAACATCCTTATTTTTTTTATTGCTGGGTTTGAGTGTGTCAACGTTACTGCTGGATTCTAAAACCATATTTCACCCCGATCGCACTTAATTGTCGGCTCAATATTGACTTAATAGGTATTCTATTTTCCTGCCCTCAACAACTGTTCAAAATCCGCTGCAGCCAAAGGAGGACTAAACAAATATCCTTGCATTATATCGCATTTATAGCGCCAGAGAAAATCTTTTTCGGTTTCTGTTTCAACTCCTTCGGCAATTACCTCAAGACAGAGACTGTGCGCCATTTCAATAATAGCTTTCACAATCGCTGCATTTGTGCAACCATCGGTGATATTGCTGATAAAACAGCGGTCTATTTTTAAAGTATCGAAAGGGTATTGCGTCAGATAGCTTAAAGAAGAATACCCAGTTCCGAAATCGTCAAGAGATATACAAACTCCCAAATTTTTCAAGTGTTGCAAAGTCGCGATCGCACTTTCGGCATCTTCTACCATCAAACTTTCTGTCAGCTCTAATTCCAAACTGCTCGCTTCCAAACCAGTTTCTGCTAAAATTTGGGCAACTCTGCTGCTGAGATCCGGTTGGTGAAATTGGCGCGGCGACAGATTCACAGCTATTCGGAGCGGAAAACCAGCATTTTGCCAAACTTGCATTTGCTGGCAAGCTGTCTGCAAAACCCACTCGCCTAACTCTACAATGAAGCCAGTTTCTTCGGCATGGGGAATAAATTCGGCAGGCGAAATTAGCCCTTTTTCTGGATGTACCCAGCGCACTAAAGCTTCTGCGCTCATAATCTTACCTGTCTGGACATTGACTTGCGGCTGATAGTAAACTTGGAATTCTTCTCGTTCCAGTGCGTTGCACAAACGGCTTCTTATCTGCTCTAATTTGTCGGCAGTATTTTGGATAAATTCGCTGCTTTGCGATCGCAAAATATTGTACTGTTCTGCGACAGCTTCTTGTTTTTTCAAACGGCTCGATACCGCGCCCACCAGTTCAGCTTTACTAAAAGGTTTAGTCAGGTAATCATCTGCTCCCAATTCCATACCTTGTCGCATTTCAGAGCGATCGGCTTTACCGGTGAGAAAAACAAAAGGTACTGTAGCAGTAACAGGATTAGATCGCAAGGCCATCAGCACCCCATACCCGTCAAGTTCTGGCATCATCACGTCGCAAATAATCACGTCGGGAACATTTGACACTGCCGCATATAAACCTTGTGCTCCATTTTCTGCACCCCTCGCGTCGAAACCTTCAGCTTTGAGGAGTTTGAGAATATTCTCGCGAATTACTTGCTCGTCCTCAATCACTAGAATCTTTTTCATACGTCATTCCCTGAAAGCGATATAATTGATAGGCGTTACTGAACGCGATAAGCGTCCCAATAACTGAGAACGCACAGCTCGATGGGCCCAACAGCGGAATATTTTCCGACACAAATAGCAAACACCGGAAAAACGCTAATTTTTCAAGCACAACTAGATTAATGTTTCTCTGGTTACTCAGTGCCGTCCGTATTATTACGAGGTTAATTAATAATCTCTCAACTAATTCTAGGCGATCGATAGTTAGCAGCGCCTTAAATAACTGCTAAACTAATTGTGCCACCTGAACGATTGTCTGCAAACAATCTCAGCCTATTTATACCAGTTGCCAAAAATAATGCAACTGCAAGCAAGTTCCAAACCCTTGCGGAGTAAGTCTTCCCCATTATTCAATGTAAAATCTAAACTTTTAAATCTCAAATGGTATTACCTACTGGATTCCCTGAACCCGCACAGATTGGGGTCATAGAAGTTAAACAATATCCTCATTACCGCGCTGTCACCTACACCCACGCGGGCGATTTGCGACAAGCAACTGGCATTGCCTTCAATCCCTTATTTCAACACATCAGCAACAACCAAATAGCGATGACAACGCCAGTAGAAGCGCGCTACACGGAAACTTCCGGGCAAATCGATGCAGTTCCCCAAGCAGAAGTTTCGTTCCTCTATCCCGCACCAAATATCGCCCCCAGCAGCGTTAACTCCGCTGTAGAAGTCACAGATACTTCTCCGATGACAGTTGTCAGCATCGGCGTGCGCGGGGCCTACACTTGGGAAAGCTATGAAAATAACCTCCAGAAACTCAAAGATTGGCTTCAAGAACATCCCGAATACGAAATAGTCGGGCCGCCGCGCCGCTTTTTTTACAATTCCCCGATGACGCCGGAAGCAACTAAAATCAGCGAGGTACAAATTCCGATCAAGTGCCGCTGACGTGAACAACTAATTCGCGAATGTGACCCCGCTGGCGGTGTTCCCACAGGTAAATTCCCTGCCAAGTTCCTAACAGCAACCTGCCGCGATCGATCGGGATTTGTTCAGAAGTATGAGTCAGCGCAGTGCGAATGTGCGCCGGCATATCGTCTGGGCCTTCCGCATCGTGAATGTAGCGATCGCCCTCCGGTACCAGTTTAGCCAAAAAGTTAGCCAAATCCTTAAGTACATCCGGGTCAGCATTTTCTTGAATCACCAAACTAGCAGAAGTATGGCGCAAAAATAAACTACAAAGTCCCGTTTTAATACCTGAATTCGCCACCACATCTTCTATCTTAGGAGTGATTTTGCACAGAGATTTCCCTGTAGTTTGAATCTTGAGTATCTGTTGATAGTGATTCATTCGATTTTAGATTTTAGATTTTGGATGAGACTGATGCAAAAGTCTTCTGTCGGCGGAGGTAGACTTTGTTTGTGTAAGAGCGATTTCTAATTGCACTTATGAAAAATAGTCTACAACAGCTTGGGCGATCGCCTCCGTACCATTCTTATCCAATTTATCCGACCAACGCGGCGGATGCAGCGGTTGTCGCAAAAACTCCCAATCGCCCTCAAAAAACTCCGTCGCCG
Organism: Microcoleus sp. Pol11C2; assembly: GCF_036701505.1. Lineage (NCBI taxonomy): Bacteria > Bacillati > Cyanobacteriota > Cyanophyceae > Oscillatoriales > Microcoleaceae > Microcoleus > Microcoleus sp. Pol11C2. Next base: position 30,715 of record NZ_JAUBQX010000025.1, on the reverse strand, counting down.
TCAAAATTTGATGTTCCGCATAATTTTGAATCCCTTCCAGCAACACCGCAGCTTCTGCAAAACCTTCTCTCATTATAGAAACAACAGGTATTTCCAAGCGCAAAGCTTCCGCAAAAGTGCTGTATCCCGGTTTAGAAACTAAGCGGCCGCAGACAGGCATAATATCGACCGGACGCGGTAAAATCGGGAAAGATGGTGCAAACTCCTGATTTTTGACATAAATCAAATTCGGCAAATCGGGAGCTCCCGCATCAAAAGTAATAAATTTCCAGTCGCTAAATTGCTGTAAATTTTGATAAGGAATTTCCTCTAAACCCAATCCGCCGAAAGTCAACAATACAGTTTTTTCCAGCGGTGTTTCGATGCCGAATACTTCCCGAATTTTTTCGTTACTGTAGCGAGGATTGCCGCCAGTCAAGCCCACATCTTGAATATTGGGGAAAGCTGCCATCGGTTCGTGCAAAGGAAGACGAAAAAGCCGATCGCACATTCCGAAACATTCACCAATCCAATCTGCCATTTCTACAAATTCCCCGCCCCAATCTCGATAGATAAAATCCCAGCCAAAATTGCTCATCATCCAGCAAGGAACGCCAGCCGCTGCCGCCATTCGCGTTGCCAAAGGAGGAATGTCTGCCAGCACCAAACCCACCCGATTTTGCTTGATAAAAGTAACTTCGCTCGCAATTAGGGAATTTTGCTTTTTCCGAATTTCCCGCAATTTTTCCAGCGTCGCGTCTTTATCCATATTCAAACTGTCAGCTTGCACGACACCCACATCAAAAGCGCGGGGACGGTGGATAAAGTCGCCACCAATATAACATTCTAGCAGCCAGCGAGGTGCTGTTGTTGTGATAATTAGTAAGATATCTGGATTTAATTCTTGAATTTTTGCAGCTACGGACGCAACTCGGACAGCGTGGCCGAATCCGTGATTCGTGATGGCAATATATAATGTTGGTCGAGACATTGATAATAGGGAATTGGGAATAGGGAATTGGGCATCGGGCATCGGGAATTGCGGTAGAGACAAAGAAGGCAACAATACCAAGCTTCAAGCGACGCAAAACCAACAATGACACAATTAATAACTAATGACTAATGACTAAGCGGTTGTGTATTTAACTTGTATATTCCTGGCGTTCCTCTGAGCAACTGCCCAGAAAATTTTTATTATTATTGACTATAATAAAATTGGTTTTTAATGATGAACGCTACTCCTCTATTTATGAATAAATTAAAACTAAAAACTTTCCTCCTAACTTAATTATAATTGTACAGGCATTGAATATGCAAGAACTCATCAATCGGACGCGCCCTTAGACCAAACAGGCAATTGATTAATCTTGTCCAGGGTTATATCTACATACTTTTTACCGTCCGCCGCCAGATTTTCCCCAAAATATCCATCATCGCCGTCGTGCTTGTGAGGGCCGCTCAAAGCTTCTGCATAGCGGCCTTGCAAACGAGCTTGATTGAAAGGAGAAGTTGCGTACCAGTACCAGCGACTCGGAAAAACTATGCCGCCAATATCCTCAATTGAATCGCGAGTGCCACGAAAATGGAAAACGCGATCGGCTTCTGCAAAACCATTTTCTCCAGAAAACACGCCCCCAACCGAAACAACCGTAATTTCTGCCTTCAGCCATTCTTTAAGATAGCGAGTAGCACCCAAAGCAACTTGTGCGCCGCCGCTAGTGCCAATTAAAATAACTTTCAAAGGTTGTTTAGAATTAACGGAAATGGGAGATTGAGCATTCATGCGATCGATAATTGCATTAGCAATTCCCTGATTATATGCAAAGCCGTAGCGATAATCTAGAGAAATTGCAAACCTCCAAAGGTTGCGAATTTTGATGAATATATTCCCCGCAATCGGCCCTTTTTGTGCCTGTTCTGCAAACCGCCAAAAAGGAGCTAGCCACCGCTCTCCTCCTAAACTTTTGTTAGACGCTGAATAAGGAAAAACATCGCCCACTGCTACGCACTGCGGGTGAGTTGTAACTAAACGCTTGAGAAAGAACTCTTCGCCAGGGGTTAATTCGTCCCCCGAAAAATCGCCAACTCCCGGTAAAAAGATGATATAGCAATTGAGTGGCGAAGACTTGCGCGCTTCTAGATTGCCCTTATTAGAGGGCAATATCTCCGGCGGATTTTTCTTGATACCCAAAGTTTCGGCACTTTGATTCAGCCACCATATAACAGTCCCCACCGGCGAAAGAATGCCCCAAATTATCAGGATTACACCTGCGATGATCAACAAATTTAAACTTCCCCCGCGCAGCCATGCAAGTATCCGTAAAATCAATCTTAGCATTTAATAAAATCTGGTAGAATGCCAATTAATTACTTAATTACCTAGAAATTGTTCGGTGATTCTGCTGTATTAGAGCTTATTTTGTAAAAGTTGTCAACTATCTTGAGGAGCAGGAGTTCAACGTGAAGGGAGAAGATTCAATTGCAGGTTTGGGCGCAACGCTTTGGAACGCACTTTCTTTGAACGGCAATTTTTACGAAAAAACTCCCTACACTGGCAGAACTAAGCGCATAGCTTTAACAATTGTAATTTTAGCTGCGCTGTCCCGCGTTTTGGGCAGCGCCGTCATCTTGTTAATCAATCGAACTGAGCTATCAGTGTTATTTTTAGCACTTTGGATAGATGGTTTGGCAGTGGCAGGGGGTTATTATTTTTGGACTTTCACTATCTTTAAAATCGGGGAGTGGCTGAAGCCGGGACACGTAACTTATGGCGAGTTGTTGGTTCCGATCGGCTTTGCTTACGCGCCCCAAGTGCTGAATTTTTTAACCTTAATTCCCTTGCTGGGAGAAGGAATAGAGCGGATATTAGCTGTCTGGAGTTTGCTAGCTGTAATTGTGGCGGTTCGCCAAGGTTTGGATATTCAAACTCGCTGGGCGGTGTTAATTTGTTTTGTGGGTTGGCCGTTGATCCAAATTGCGATCGGCTTTGTGGAAGTAATTAAACAGTTGCTTTCACGATGGCTTTAATTCATCAATACGGCAGCAGTATAGTAAACTCGCTGCCCTGTCCATGTTCCGACTTGCAAATTAACTTTCCTCCATGTTGTTCTACAACAATTTGATAACTGATAGACAATCCCAAACCACTCCCCTTACCTACCTCTTTAGTAGTAAAAAACGGATCGAATATTTTACCCAGCACCTCCGAATTCATCCCCACACCATTATCAACAATGCGAATCGCTACTTGATTTCCTTCCGCAACTTCAGTGCAAATCTGAATTGTCGGAGTCTGTTTCGAGTCAACTTCACTCCCACCTTCGCGACAAAAAGCATCAATCGCATTGGTCAGTACATTCATAAATACCTGATTAATTTCTCCCGGATAGCAGTTAACTAAAGGCAAATTGTCGTACTCCTTGATCACTTGAATATCAATGAATTTGTGATCCAAAATCATCAATGTGCTGTCGATACCTTCGTGAATATTAACCCATTTTTTATCAGATTCATCGAGCCGAGAAAAGTTTCGCAGCGACAGCACAATATCGCGAACCCTCGCAGCGCCCACTCTCATTGAATCTATCATTTTAGTAAAATCATTCATTAAAAAATCTAAATCTATTTGCTCTGTTTCATTTACTATTTCGGACACGGGATTTGGGTAATTATTTTGGTATAAACGTAGTAGACTTAGTAAGTTTTCAGCGTATTCGTTGGTGTAATATAAATTTCCATAAATAAAGTTAATCGGGTTATTAATTTCGTGAGCAATTCCCCCGACCACTTGACCTAAACTGGACATTTTTTCACTTTGAATTAGCTGCACTTGAGTGTGGCGAAGTTCTTCCAGTGCAGTATGCAAATTCTCAGTTCTTTGGGCTACTCGCGTTTCCAGAATATTATAAAAACGAGCATTTTCTAGAGAAATAGCTGCTTGTGCAGACAGGATTCCCAAAATTTCTACCCTGTCGCTAGTAAAAGCACCTTTTGTTAAATTATTTTCTAAGTAAAAAATTCCCGTAAGGTTGCCTTGATGGATAATTGGCAATACCAGGATAGATAGGGGTTGATTGGCTACAATATAAGGGTCAAATTGGAATTGCTCGGATCGGGTAGCATCATCTAAAACCAAGTATTTTTGGGTTCTTTCTACATAGTTAATCAATGAAATGGGGAGGCTCTCGGATTCGGCAATCGGGAGAGATTGTAACACGGTTACATCATTAAACTGACCTGTAAGTCCAGCTTCTATGAATAATTGATTACCTGTCTTGGCAAGAAATAATACTTTTTGAGCGCCTGCGTTTTCCTTTACAAGCTGTACGAGCTTCTCTAGCAAGCGGCTGAGAATAATTTCGCTCGAAACAGCTTGAGATGCTTTGACAACTGTTGATAAATCCAGCACCAAACTATTGTTGATAGTAGTTTTGGCAGTGGTGACAACATTTTTATATCTTGCGTCTTGATGGCGATCGACTAAATAAGGATAACGGGATTCTAAGTATTTAACTTTTGCTATAGCTCCCCAGCGGAGGTAGGCATAATAAGCTTTTGTCAGATAAGAGCGAGCAATTATCTCTTTATCCAAAGATTGATAAAACTCTCCAGCTAATTCATAAGCTAATGCTTCTTCTTGGATGTAACCGTTAGCAGCCGCTCCTTTAATAGCTAAGTCATAATAATCCATGGCTGCAAGTTTATCGCTGAAAAGTCGAGCTTTCTCAGCTTCAACTAACTCGTACTTGTGCTGATAATTCATGGGTGCATGGTAGGCCCACTTTTTCATAATTTGCTGATTAGAGTTAACAATAGCTAGGTATGCTTCTTGATTGTCACTGTCAGGATAGTGAGCAAGGAGGGCCAGCGAATAGTAGAAATTGTGTACCCCAACAGTGATTAAGCCGATCGCCCCATCTGCATATTCTGCCGCTAATTTACCGCGGGCAACAGCCGCAGCATAATCTTTCAATAAATAAAGGACGATCAATTTACCAACATACGCTGCAAACAGCGACATTCTATTATTTTCTTTCTGCCAACGGGACATCACAGCAGGTTCATCTAACCTGCCGCTAACTAACCGTACTTGCTCTGCTGTTTTGCTTCTTAAGCTTGAAGCAGTTACTTGCCAAATTTGAGCATAACCTAGGGCAAATTCGTGTTTATTTTTTAGTAAAAACTCCATATAAATGGTTTGTTTATCTTCGACATATTCTAGCGTTTCCCCCACCAAAAATAAATTGGTAATATAGTGCTTACAATTATAAATTGCCCATTCTAAATCTCCACTTTCGACACCAAATTTCATTCCTTCTATAAAGGAAGCAAGTGTATTCTTAGTAGACTCTTTCCAGATTCTTATATGACCATTAAACATTACATAAACCTTAGCTTTCTGTTGGCGAGCATTAAATTGTTCTAGCAGCTTTAAAGCGATTAATCCAGCGTAGTAGCCAGCTTCGATGTCGCCTTCGATGCCGCACAGAATCATTCCATAAAGAGTATAGGGAAAAGTAGCTAATGCTGAATGACCGCGATCGATACAAAGATTGACCATAGTCAAGACGAGGGAGGACACAATTTCAGGTTTAGCAATATAAGCAGGAGGATAGAGGGCTGTCAGGATTTCCATAGCTGCCAGTAGATATGGATCTGTCATAACTGGCAGGTTTTCTAATTCCTCAATTCGCGGCAATTTTGGCACTGCAATGGTTTCGTTGTCTAATAGGTTGAGTCCCAGCATTTCCAGCACTTCTAGACCTGTTTCAACAGCTTTTAGCATCTGGCTTTGAGCCTGATAAAATAGGATCTTGAGCTGATACACTTTCACTATGTCAAGCTGGTTTTTAGCCGCTCGCAAAACCACTTCTGCCAAAACTTCTGCTTGCTCAAAGTTGGTGTTTAAATATTCCGCTTCTAGCGTCTCTACATACAAGCGCAGCGTCATGCTATAGTTGCGGTCCCAGCTATCAGGTGCTAATAACGACATTCCCACATTCAAATACTTAACAGCAGGTTCGTAAGCATTAGCTGCTTTTGCCTTATGTCCAGCAATTAAATTTAATCCTGCTAATTCATCTTTTTCTGATTGCAGGATCAGACAATCAATTCCTACATTTAACTGGTTGATAATATCAAAAATTTTCTCTTCTACTTTATCGGCGGGCGTATTTTCCAACAGCAATTTACCGATGCTAAGATGAGTGGCTTTCTTTTCATCATCAGGAATCAGCGAATATGCAGCTTGCTGGACGCGATCGTGCAAAAATTTATAGCTGATTCGGGAAGAATCGAAAGTTAAATTAGCTCCTCCTTCTCCATCTAAAAATAAAGGAATGAGGTAACTCTCATTCAAAGGAAGTATTAACCCTGCTTGCAAAGCATCCCAAAGTTCAGTCGCCGTGACTGATGGAGATTTTGCGTTCACAGTAGAGAGAACATCTAAAGTAAATTTGTCCCCAACACAAGCAGCCAATTTCAAAACTTGTTGTGTAGTCTCTGGCAATTGTTGAATCCGACTGGCTACCAGTTCAACTACACTCTTATCTGTGATGCCAATAGCGTGAATCTCCTCAATGTTCCACTGCCACTCCCCTCTTCTTCCGGGAGACAGCAGCCGGGAAAAGTCAAATCTCAAAAGTTTTTCTTGATAAAGAGTGTTGAGCAATTGCGTCAAGAAAAAAGGATTCCCACCAGTCTTATTCCAAATTAACTCCGCTAAAGGTTGAATCCTTTCTGAGTCATTCAATGTCTCAGAAATTAACTCAGTAACCTGGGCTAAAGAAAGAGGTTCCAAGACTAAATTGTTGATAATAATACCCGTTTTTTGAAGGTACTCTACTGTTTGCATTAAAGGATGTGTAGAGCTAACTTCATGGTCTCGATAGGCTCCAATAAATAGTAAATATTTGCTATCTGGGTCAGTCGCTAGCAATTCCATTAATTTCAATGTCGCTGAATCTGACCACTGCAAGTCATCGATAAATATAACTAATGGATGCTCTTTTTGCGCGAATACGTGGATAAATTCTTTGAATAGCCTGTTAAAGCGGTTTTGTGCTTCTGTGGAGGCAAGTTCTGCAACGGCAGGCTGTTTGCCAATTACCAATTCTAGTTCGGGAATCACGTCAATAATTACTTGTCCGGCATCGCCTAGTGCGGCTAAAAGTTTATGTTGCCAATCTTGTAATTTTTTGTTATTTTCGGCAAGTAACTGCTGGATCAAAGATTGAAAAGCTTGAATTAAAGATGCGTAAGGTATATTCCGCTTGAATTGGTCAAATTTACCTGAAATAAAATAACCCCGCTGTTTGGTGATGGGTTTTTGAATTTCGCTAACTACGGCAGATTTGCCTATACCTGCATAACCCGACACTAGGATCAGTTCAATTTGGGAAGGCCAAGAATTTTCCTCGCAAGGATTAGCTACACGTTCAAATGCTGCCAATAGTTCGCTGACTTGTGTTTCCCGACCGTACAATTTTTGAGGGATCAACAACTGACTCAATATATCTAAGTTTCCGGGCGTAAAATCGACGATCTGGCCTGTAGTTTCTAACTGATGTAAACAAATTTCTAAATCGGCTAACAATCCGCCTGCTGTTTGATATCTATATTCGGCATTTTTTGCCATTAATTTCATCACAATTTGTGAAATGGCGGGTGGAATGTCTGAATTAATTTGATGCGGTAAAATTGCTTGAGAAGCTATGTGACTGTAAACTATTTCTAAAGGGTCGTTGCTCATAAATGGCAATTGACCTGTAAGCATTTCATATAAAGTGATTCCGACAGAATAAAAGTCTGTGCGGTAGTCGAGGGTGCGGTTCATTCTCCCGGTTTGTTCTGGAGACATATAAGCAAAAGTACCGACTATTGAGTTAAGATTATTAATTGGGGGAGTTTCTTTGGACAATCGTGAAGCAATCCCGAAATCTGTCAGTTTAATAATTCCTGTTTTGCTGTTGATGATGATATTGCTCGGCTTAATATCTTTGTGAATAATTTTTTGAAGGTGTAGATATTCTAAGGTTTTAATGAGTTGGATGCCAAACCTCACACAGGTGATGACTTCGAGCTTTTGTCTGGACATGAGGCGATCGATAGATTCGCCATTAAAGTCTTCTAAAAGCAAGCCGAGACGGTTATCAAAGGTTTCTAGGCTAATGACTTTAACTAGGCCCGGATGGTCTAAATGTTGGCGAATGCGATACTCGTGCTTGATCCGGGTAATTGCATCGAGTGTAGGATATTCAGCTTTCAGGATTTTGAGTACGGTTGTATCCTGGTGGGTGGGGATTTTTCCTCGATAAATAATCGTTTCGATACCTTCGTGGAGAGTGGAGTGGATTTGGTATTGCGAGAGAAATTGCATGGAGTTCTCCTCAGAGTTGAAAATATATCTGATTCTACTCGCTGTTCGCTGTTGACTGTGGGCTGTTGGCTGACGGCACGACCACTCTCAACCGTCACCAGTCTTGACAGGGCAACTGTTATATGCTTAATTCAACCATGTACTTAGGCAAAGAAAAATCAAGCTTTATTTACTCGGACAAGAATATAATTTCTACATAAAATGATAGTATTCAGGCAATAAAGCCATTTTGCTACTATTATTCTCAATTAATATCCGATCGACAGCGGACGGCAACCACACCCCTACTATTCGGGTCTCCCCACTGTCCCTACCCCTTTAGCAAGATACATTGTTATAGAAGGAAATACACAAAAATTTACATCTATAATTTGTGTAGTGTTCCAAATCGCTCCTCACCAGCAGCGATACAGCCCTCGCCAAGACAGTAGGATAGAAAAAATATGTTTGAACGCTTTACAGAACAAGCCATTAAAGCAATCATGCTAGCCCAAGAGGAAGCGCGACGCCTCGGTCACAATTTTGTAGGCACCGAGCAAATTCTTCTGGGACTCGTCGGCGAAGGCACTGGCATCGCTGCAAAAGTATTACTGGATATGGGCCTCAACTTGAAAGAGGCGCGCAATGAAATCGAAAATATCATCGGTAGAGGTTCCGGGTTCCTCCCACCGGAAATTCCTTTTACGCCCCGCGTCAAGCGCATTTTTGAGACGGCGCTGAACGAAGCGCGACAGTTAGGCCACAATTACATCGGCACCGAGCACATCCTGCTGGGGCTGATTCAGGACGATGAAGGGGTGGCGGCGAAGGTGCTGCAAAACTTGGGGATCGATCGCCAGAGAGTCCGCACGCAGGTAATTCGTGCCGTGGGAGAAGTCGCGGCGGTACCCGGAGCTAGGGGAGATAGTGGCGATCGCAAAATCCCAACTTTAGAAGAATTCGGCACAAACCTGACCAAGTTAGCGGCCACCGGCAAACTCGACCCCGTAGTGGGCCGCGAAAATGAAATCGAGCGCGTGATCCAAGTGCTAGGCCGCCGCACGAAGAACAATCCAGTGTTAGTAGGCGAACCGGGAGTGGGCAAAACAGCCCTCGCCGAAGGCTTAGCCCAGCGGATTGTTAATAGAAACGTCCCGGAAATTTTAGAAGACAAACAAGTAATCAGCCTCGATATGGGTTCGCTGATTGCTGGTACAAAGTTCCGAGGCGAATTTGAAGAACGGCTGACGAAAATCATGGCCGAAATTCGCGCTGCCGGCAACATCATTCTGGTAATTGATGAAATTCACACCTTAGTCGGTGCAGGCGCAATTCAAGGCAGCATGGACGCCTCCAATATGCTCAAACCCGCCCTTGCTAGAGGTGAATTGCAGTGTGTCGGCGCCACTACCTTGGACGAATATCGCAAGCACATCGAGCGCGACGCTGCCTTAGAACGCCGCTTCCAACCGATCAAAGTCGGCGAACCGAGCGTGGCTGAAACAATAGAAATATTGTACGGGTTGCGATCGGCTTACGAACAGCATCACAGACTGACAATTTCCGACGCAGCTTTAGAAGCAGCCGCTACACTGTCAGACAGATACATTAATGATCGGTTTTTGCCAGACAAGGCGATCGACTTAATTGACGAAGCAGGTTCCCGCGTCCGCGTGATGAATTCACAAACCCCGCCCGAAGTTAAAGAACTCAAAAAGCAACTGCCTGCAGTAACAAAAGAAAAAGATGCAGCAGTGCGCGAGCAAGACTTCGACAAAGCTGGAAAATTGCGCGATCGCGAATTAGAAATTGAAGCCGAAATCGCCGAAGCTACGATCAACAAAAGCCAACTCAAAACTTCTCCCATCGTCACCGAAGAAGACATCGCCCACATCGTGGCTAATTGGACGGGAGTACCAGTCAGCAAGCTGACAGAATCGGAATCGGAATTGCTGCTGCACATGGAAGATACTTTGCACCAGCGATTGATCGGTCAAGAAGAAGCTGTCAGCGCAGTTTCTAGGGCTATCCGTCGCGCGCGGGTAGGCTTGAAAAATCCAAATCGCCCGATCGCCAGTTTCATCTTTTCCGGTCCCACAGGCGTCGGCAAAACGGAACTTACAAAAGCCCTGGCAACTTATTTCTTCGGTTCTGAAGAAGCCATGATTCGGTTAGATATGTCCGAATTCATGGAACGCCACACGGTTTCCAAACTCATCGGTTCGCCTCCCGGTTACGTCGGCTACGATGAAGGCGGCCAACTAACAGAAGCAGTCCGGCGCCGTCCTTACACGGTCATCTTGTTCGACGAAATCGAAAAAGCTCACCCGGATGTCTTCAACATGATGCTGCAAATCTTGGAAGACGGCCGCTTGACGGATGCTAAAGGTCGGACAGTAGACTTTAAGAATACACTGCTGATCATGACCTCAAACATCGGTTCGCGAGTGATTGAAAAAGGTGGTGGCGGTCTCGGTTTCGAGTTTGCTGAAAGTGCCGCAGACGGTCAGTACAACCGCGTTCGCAGCTTGGTAAACGAAGAACTGAAACAGTTTTTCCGTCCCGAATTTATCAACCGCTTGGATGAGATTATCGTCTTCCGCCAGTTGAACAGGGAAGAAGTCAAGCAGATTGCGGACATTATGTTGCAACAAGTCTTCAGCCGCTTAACCGAACAGGGTATTACTTTGTCGGTGACGGAACGGTTCAAGGACTTGTTAGTTACAGAAGGCTACAATCCCAGCTACGGTGCTCGACCTTTACGCCGCGCAATCATGCGGTTGTTGGAAGATGTACTGGCTGAGGAAATGCTGTCTGGGAAGCTGAAAGACGGCCAAAAGGCGATCGTTGATGTGGATGAAAACGGTCAGGTTAAGGTAGTACCCGATGGTTCATCTGAGCCGAAATTGCCAGAATTCGCATTGAGCCATTAATGCGCTCCACAGACGGATAAATACTGTTGATTAAAAACCCGGTTTCTTTGAGAAACCGGGTTTTTCATTAAATATCACTAAAAAAAAGCAACTTATCGATGAATCTAATCCCAGGATTGCAATTGCCCAACCCAATGCTGCACAAAAGCAGAAATGCGATCGCGCCTAGTTTCAAAAGTAGCAGCAATCCAGATAAACACAATCCCAAAAGCCAAACCAATCGCCCATTTAATCAGCGGATAATCGAAAATCAGAACCACCAACTGATAGAAAACATTGATTAAAAATACAGCCGTTCCCACAAACAAAAACGCCCGAACTCGCAGCGCCAAACCCGCTGCAATCGCCACTAAACTAAAAGCTCCTGCAACTAAACCGTGGCTTTGCTGAGTCAAAAGAGGCATCCCGCAAATCAGCGCAGTTGCGAGCATTCGCAGAGTGTGGCGCAGCGGTTTTTGTGCTGGTAATTTGAGAGTGCGATCGAACTGAGTAATGTAAAGTAAAGAAAGTCCTAAAGGAGTAACATAAAACTCTGGCTGAGTCAATCCTATTTGCCAGAACCACCGCAGCATTATCCAGTCAATTATCGCCACACTCACATAGGTAAAACGGACTTCCTGCCTTTCCCAAGCCAGGAAAACATAGAAGGTGGCAGCTATCAGCAAGCTAATCGGATAAAACTTAGCCGGACTTTCCAAAATAGTAACTATTGGAATCAGCGAAGCAATTACCTGCCAAGGTTTTTTTGACCAACCCCAGTTGTCCCAAGGCAAAATGTAAATGAAATAGGCTAATAGAGAAGCGAGGGCAACTTTCCAAGGCCCCAGCGGCCCGGAAATATACTTAACTAAAGGCGTATTGATCCAATAAAGCCGGATGCCAAAGGCTTCTAGCCAGCCCAAGTAAATCCAAATTTCTGCCCATTGGCGATCGAGATTATTTCGCCCTTGCAAGAAAGCGTATTGAACTAATAAAGCACCAGTGACTAATCCTAAACTTAGGCCGGACTTAATATCATCGGCAGAAGCCCAAATCAGCAGCAAACTGCTCACAACCCAGTGCAGGTGAGCAAATATTTTTAACTCTGCATGGGTTAAATGTAAATAATTGCTGAGCCAAGGAGATAAAATGCGATAGATATAGGTTAAAGTTGTCCCGAGAGTGGCCAGGACAATTAAGCCGTCGCCAAAAGCTCCTCCCGGTGTTTGAAAAAGTTGATAGAGTAGCGATTCGTAAGCAGCAAGGGACACGCCAATTAATCCTAAATAAACCAACGGTTTGAATTCTGGCTCCCGCCTACCAATGCCGATCGCAATTAAAGACGCCCCCAACACAGTTAAACCAGTCCAATTCGTCAAAGTGTGCGATCGGAAAGTTAAACCCAATACCCCGTAAACCAAAGGTATAATATGAATGCTAGGTAAAATTGTTGGATCGCGGTGGCGGCGCCGCCACACATCACCCAATAATTGAGTAAACAATCCGAGAGCGATATTAGCAACTGCTAAATTAATCGTAGTGCGATCGACAAAACTCAAACCGACTGCTGTCAACAACTCTAAACTCCAAGCCAAGGCATAAATTGCCAGAGGGGAAAGTTGGCGTAAACTTCGGAAAATTATCGCAGCCATTATCACCAAAATAGCAGCCAAAACTTCAGCAGAGGGCGAGGAACTCAAGTTACTGCCTGCGTAGAAGTCAAAGGAATAAAAAGTAATAGTTGTTAACAGCAAGCTTGCCAATAAGATTGCCCACCCATCTAAAGCTCGCTCGTAAATTTCAGCTAATTGAGAAGACTCAGGCAAACGGCTGGAAAAACGAACTATTATGGTGCGAAGCAACCACAGAGACAAAAGTGCGATCGCCCCGGCAATTCCCCAAAGCCAACCAGACACAAAACCTAATTGATCGATCACCGCAGCTACGAAACTCAAGCCAAACCCCACTCCAATTGCAGCCGCTGGTAACTCGACTAAATAGTAAGTATTAACCAACATTAATCCGGCTGCCAAGCCCAAACCAATTAACCGATATCCCGGAAAAATAAAAATTAGAACTTGTGCGAGTATTAAAGCGATCGCACTAAAGGTACTTGCAACTTGTTTGTGAGGACTCTCAGTATATTTAGCAACAGCAGTCAAAGCTAAAGGAGTCGCCAGCCAGAGCAAACTCCACTGAGGGCGATGAGTGGCAGTACCCGCAATCAAATAATTTTGCAACAAGACAAAGCTAAATCCTGCTAATACTAAGCCCAGATACCAGGAACTTTGGAACCATGCAGGAGGCCAGCGGAAAAACGCAGAACTTTCTCGGGAATTAGCCGCTTTCATCCAGACAAAAAATCCCCATTCAGCCGTCATAAAAATTAATAATATTGCCGACCAAATATTTGGTAGCTGGTTGGGAAAAAATAAGTCAATTGCCGAAGCGATCGCGCCTAAACCAATAATGTGAGTTATGGCAACCAAAATTGCCGGATTTCCCGGTTGTTCAACAGCAGAAGCAGGTCTCGAAACTCGCCGGTAATTATCGGGAATTACGTATTTCCAAGTTATCCAACCTAAAATTAAAGTAGATACCAATAAATTGAGCGCTCGCCAAAACGGATTGACAAAACTAATAATAGTTAAAGCACTCCCCAAACCGAAAGCCAGGTTTTCGCCAAAACTGGCAAGTTGAAACTTTCGCTTGCGGTAGAGCCACTGCGCTGCACTTACCATTAAAATTAAATAAGGCAACAGCAGAACACCCCAAAAAGCCCAAGGAGTTTCCTGAGAGTTTGTAAGCTGAGTTAAAAAGGCTACAACTTGTGTTTTAATCCCTAAAGGAAGCACTCGCCAAAACAGCCAAATACTCTGAAGTCCCACCGCCTCAAGCATTAGCAAATCAAACTCTTGCCCAAACCGCACTAAACGTTTATAAAAAAACCAAACAGCCAAGCAGCTAACTGCGATCGCCTGTAGCGGAATGTCGCGAAAACAAACCAGGTACCCCAAACCTAACAAACCCATTCCCGCTAATTGCCATTTAAAAAAATTGCTGGGATTTGGCTGGTCGGATATATTGTTTTCAATAGTCCCAGATGCGAGGGGGTGCTGCCAATCCAGCCATGCTAAAAGCACGCCACAAATCGCCAAAGCTAAACCCATTTCAGCGATATTTACATCCTTGACAAATATCGCTCGACCCAGTAAAATTCCTAACGAATAAGCTACTAAAGCCGCTTTTTTGTAAGTCAGAAAATCTCTGCTCAAACTGAAAGCAGGGGGGAATGTTTCAGTATTTCCCCCACGTTGGATAGATTGCAATCGTTGTTGCTGAACTTGATAAACTGTAGTAGCAGCAGTACCCACTGTACCTACATAAACCGCAGTAAGGGAAAAGCCGGCCAATGCCCACCCCCAGTGCAAATAACTCAATCCCAAGTGATTTAGGGCGATCGAGCGAGTGATGTTTTTTCCTGAAAAGCTTTGATATTGATCTTTTATAATCCGGGCAGTTATCCAAGTCAAAATAAGTGCTGCTGCGATTGCTACCGCCCAATCCCAAGGATACCGCCACAATCCAAAAGTATCCATTGCCCAAAAATTGATCGGCACTAGCAACAGCGTCACTTCTTGCAAAGTTTGAGCAGTCAAGTGCAAATTCTGCTGTCTGTTTGCCCAACTGCTAATTGCCCAAAAGGTTAAAGTATAAGCTAACAAAACTCCATATTGTCCGGCGGCCGGAAATCTTTCCCACTGACTGGCAGCTAAGACTCCAGAGGAGACAACTACCATGAACACTCCTAAAAACAACAGCCACACCACGCTAATTTCGGCCATTAGCGAGTGCAAAATTTGAGCGATAAAATTAGGGGTTTGAGTAGTTTCTGTGGGCCTAGCAACGCTTTCCCTGCTGCTAGGTACTGCTTTTTGCGTTGATAAGGCAGGTACTTTTGGCTCGGCAATAGGATCTCGCGGGCCCTCAATTTCAGAAATATCTACAGCGGGCTCGGGAAGCGGGCAGACTAAATACTGCCGGCACAATTCCTCAACCTCAGCGGGCGAAAGTAAACCTAGCCGCAGCCACGCATCTAAACCTCTCAACAACTCAGGATGCGACGCTAAGACGCTCAATTCAATTTTGCTCGATCGACCTTTGGGAGACGACATTGGCTTAAACTTGTACTAAGTACCTTCAAGCTATAGCCTAGATTAATGTCGAGCCAACATGGCAACATTCCGCCATTGAAATTGGCACAATAAGTATTTATTACTAAAGAGGGGTCGCAGCCAGTGTCAACCTGCGAAAAAATCCCGCTGATGAGCCTAAACCAGCGTACATCAGCGGTGAAAAACTCCAAATTAGGACACAGCAGCGGTTTCCTTACCGACATATTTCAGCAAAGTGTCCACACTAGCATTGTGGTCTATGAAAGAAAACAAATGTTTGAAGAGGAGTTTTCCATCTGCACCCAAAACAAACTGAGCCGGCAAAGGAGCACCTAAAGCCTGACCGACTTGATAAGCCCGAAATACTTTACAGCCTGGATCAGAAAGCAGAGGCATTTTCAAGCCTAAATCTCTAACCACAATTTGGCTTTGGCGATCGTTGGTACTGGCAACCATCAATAATTCTATATTGCGATCGGCAAATTTTTCCCAGTTTTCATTCAAAGCTTTAATGTGAGGAAAACAGAAAGGGCAATATTGCTTTTCAGTAAAAATTCGCGTAAAAGCCAGAACTACCGGCTTATCGCCCCGATAATTCGACAGCCGCACCAATTTGCCATTATTAATATCCGGCAATTCAAAGTCTGGCGTCATCTGTCCCAGCTTCAGAACATTACTAGCCGGAACAGGCAATAAATTTTGGAAAAACCGCTCATTTAACAAGCCGCTAAAATTAGTAGAAGTCAGCATATTTCCTAATTGGGTAATTGCTAATTGCTAATTGGTAATTAAAAATCCGCTTAAATAATGCCTCTGCGGGTACGGACACGGCAGCGCCGTGTCCGTACAAATATAATGTGCTTAAACCGCAGCAAAGAATACCTTAGACTTGACTGGATCGGGAGTCATAGTCTTGTCACCGGGCTGCCAGCCGGCGGGACAAACTTCATCGGGGTGAGACTGGACGTGTTGGATAGCTTGCAGAGTACGGAGAGTTTCATCCACGTTGCGGCCGAACGCAAGATTGTTAATAGTAGAGTGTTGGATGATGCCTTCTTTGTCGATGATGAACAGACCTCTGAGGGCAACGCCTGCTTCTGGGTCGAGGACGTTGTAGTCAGAACTAATTGTTTTTTTGAGGTCAGCAACTAAGGGATAGTTGAGGTCGCCGACACCGCCTGATTTGCGGTCTGTTTGTATCCAAGCGAGGTGAGAGAATTCGCTGTCAACGGATACGCCGAGGATTTCGGTATCGATTTTCTTGAAGTCCTCGAAGCGATCGCTAAATGCTGTAATCTCAGTCGGGCACACAAAGGTGAAGTCCAAGGGGTAGAAGAACAGGACTACATACTTTTTGCCTTTATAGTCTGACAGTTTAACTGTCTTGAATTCCTGATCCACTACGGCTGTTGCTGCGAAATCGGGTGCAGCTTGACCAACCCGGAGGCATTCACTGGTCATAGATTTTGTTTCCTTTTTTACGAACTGTTACAAATATATCATACTCATAACGACTACAAGTATCTTCTCGATCAAAAAAAACGCTCTCAAATTTGAGAGCGCAGTTTTTTTGATTAAATAATGGCTCAGGCGGGATTTGAACCTGCGACCTTGGGCTTATGAGTCCCCTGCGCTAACCACTGCGCCACTGAGCCAAATCTACTTCACGATTTACTATCGTAGCACGGTAGGGCTAGCTATGTCTTGTTTTAAAACAACAGTATTTCTAATAAGTGACAGTAAAAGTTATGAGTTTTGGTAATCATTCAAAACCCATAACTTCCGACCAGTCGTTACCGAGAAGCGCTGGACGCATCGTCGGGCAGTAAAGCCATGGGGTTGATAGCACCCTGTCCGGCGGGATGAATTTCAAAGTGCAAGTGCGGCCCGGTACTGAAGCCAGTGCTGCCCATTTCTGAAATCTGTTCCCCTTGAGCGACTCTCTGACCCTTTTGCACCAAAATTCTGCTGTTGTGGGCATAGACAGTCTCAGTGCCGTCAGGATGGGTAATTTCCACCAGATACCCGTAGCCGCCGTCGTTCCACTGAGCATAGGTAACCACCCCGTCTGATGCTGCCACAATTGGCGTGCCGATCGGCCCTGCAATATCAATTCCTTTGTGCATCCGTCCCCACCGCCAGCCGTAGCCAGAAGTAAGAACGCCCTTAGACGGCCAAATAAACCCCTTAGCCGACTGTTGTTTGCCGTTAGGCAGATAGGTATCTGGGCTAGAAAGCGGAGGCAGTTCTGGAGAAACCATGCGTCCCAAAGACGGGTTGCTTAGGGGATCGTAACCGTCGGCTCCCAAAGGAGCAGTTGCGACCACAGGCTGCTGCCCAGCAGAGGTCGGCGTCAGGTTGATCGGTTGCAGTTCCGCTGCGCGAGCGGGGTCTAAACGCTCTTGCTGCTGCTTCTGAACCTGTTCAGACCACGCTCTCGATGGCGGTCTGCTGATTTCATTCTGCACCGCCTCAGTATAGTCGGGGGTGTAAAGATATGGATTGACACTTGGCATATCCTCAGACGGGTTGACCGAGGACCCGTCATTTGGAGCCAGGGACACCGCATTGGGGCCGATCGAATTGCGCGAGGCACGATATTCCTCTCGCAGCCGGACAACTTCTGCCCTCAATCGTTCGGAATAAGGGTTGAGAGCTTCTGCGGTAGGGAGAGCCTCCGAATTCGACTCTGGTAAAGCGCTAGTCGGATCGGCATTTGAACCCTGAGCGCTAGTATTTGCCACGAAGCTGAGCGGCTGCGGGTATTCTCCCGTAGCGATGGCGGTAGCAGTTGCACTGGCTGGCCCAGGCAGGGCAGTGGTGTCAACTGCACCTGTAAATGTTGGTTCGCCTTGAAGAGCCAGCTTCCCTGGATCGCGAATCGTTTGGGAAACTTGAGTGAGCGGAATGCTGTTAATTTGGGGAACCATCGGCGCTGAAATATTGTTCAGACCTTCCAGGTTCTCCAGGGGAGATACAACAGGCACTTTGGGCGCGGGTGCTGCAACGCCAGCACCGGCTATTTCCGAGGTAGACGAGCTGGGGTTCAAAGATGCGGGAACCGAACTCGCTGCCCAGACAGATGTAGAGTTGGAGGCAGAATAAGATGCTGCCACCTCCACCCCTGGATTTTTAAATCCAACTTGGGGAATTTTGAGCCGTTGATTGACATTCAGCAAGTTGGGGTTGCCGAGCTTGTTGACGGAGATCAGATCTTTGGGCGATACGCCGTGACCTTTGGCGATCGCATCTACCGTATCTCCCGGACGCACGCTGTAGAGAACCTCAGCCGGCGCGGCGGTACTTCCCGCAGGGGGGACTAGCACAGCCGAGGGCAAACTGGGTGTTGCCAAAGACTGTTCAATTGACTCGAATGCTTGATCTGGCGATGCTGCTTTACCTCCCCCAGAATTGGGAATTACAGGTGTGGCATCGAGGTCAGGAATAGTTGTCCCAGTTGCATATCCGGGGGAGGTCAGCGTCGTTGCTGACTCGGGCAAAAATGCCGCAGGTGTAGATAAATTTGCTCCCCCCTCCGACCCGAACATAGTTCGACCCGATTCTGTGGTGCGGTTTTCCTGTTTTTTCAAACTGTCGATCGCCCCGTCTGCATTCGGGATCTCGATCGAACTTTGTTCCGGTACCGTCGTAACCAGCGGGGTCGCTGCGGTTGATGGCAGCGCTGTCATGGCTGCACTATCCAATGGCTCGGAGCCAGTCAGATTTAACTCTTGTTCGGGATTGACCGTCGCTGCGCGCTCTAGCGAAGCCGATGTGCTATAGCCGGCGTTCTGTTGTGGTGTGGCTTCCGTCGCAGTCGGAATTCTGAGCTGTTGGCCAACTTGGAGTATGGTATCGGGTTGGATGTCGTTGGCAGTTGCTAATACCAACGGTTCAACTTCATAATCCCGAGAAAGCTCCCAAAGGCTTTGCCCCTCCTGCACCTTAACCGTCGCCGGCTCAGAAGGTGCTCCGGGCTGTTGGGCCTTGGAACCGTCAACTTGTGCGGACGTAGCGGACCCGTTGGCCGATACTGGCTGTACTTCAGCGGTGGATTCTGATGTCGGTGCGAGTTCAGACGCGCGAGCGCTGTCTCCATTTCTCGGTAGCAGGATGCCAGAAGCACCTACCGATATTGCCAGCCCGATTGTGGCGAGAGAGCGAACTCTGCCTGTGCTGAGCGTTGTCTGTTTGGATGGTTCCGCAGAACCGTCTCTGTCGATTTCACTAGCCTGAACAGGCTTAATTTGGGGATATGTTCGTTTCAAAAAAACGACCTCCTACTGAGAAGCGCTAACTGTCCTTGGAAACACTCAAGGGGATCGCATGACGCTGAGTTTAAATCAACAAGCAAAAATATTCTGATTGTTGACAGCTATCATGCTTAGGCCAGATTACCTTGCTTTTTTAATTTAGACAAGCTCAAACCGTCATAAATTTTAAAATTATCGGTCAAACCTGCTGCAATTAACCCCACAAGCCTTACACCGCAATAGCTGGAACGAATACATAAAATATTCGTTCCGGTAAGGCTCTGAACTCTCACCTATTATCAGACTTTAGGCTAATTTCCGGACAACCTACAACCGTATATTTACTAGATATAGTGTTCAGACCCAAGCTGGTACTCGCTCACGCCCTAAATCGCTAAAATCCTCTGTTTTTGTTGCTGAATCATCTTGGGAGTAATTTGGTGTTGCTGATAACAATCTGTTTTTGAATGAATAAAATATATTAATGTCTGCTATCTAGATTTTCACCCCTTTGATACAAATTTCTTATACTTAAATGGAGATTTGGCACCCTCCGGCAGCTATTAAATATCTATATATTTATGTGTTGATAATGATTTATCCCAGCTCTCCCAACTGTCGTTTAGCCTCAAATAAACCCACAGTGGCGCTGACGGAGAGGTTCAAACTCCTGACTCCAGGCTGGCTCATCGGAATAAAAAGTGTGGCGTCGCAGGCATCCAAGACGAATTGGGGAATGCCTACAGTTTCCGAGCCAAACATCAGCCAGTCGTTGGGCTGAAATTGGAATTGCGCGTAATTGCATCGCCCGCCAGTGCTGAATCCGATCGATCGTCCCCCGCGCTGCTCCCGATAGGCCTGAAAAGCCGCTAAGTCTTCGTGGCAGTGGAGGTTGACATAGGGCCAGTAATCTAAGCCTGCCCGTTTCAGGTAGCGATCGCTAATTTCAAACCCCAGCGGGCCCACTAAATGCAGTTCTGTGCCTGTGGCAGCGCAAGTGCGGGCGATATTGCCAGTATTTGGGGGGATTTGCGGGTGAATCAAGACAAGTTGGGGCATGAAGCTAATTAAAAGCGAACAATACAACTATTGAGAAATTTTAAAAACCACCCACAGGTAGATATACCTTATAGCTTTTATTTATAACCTTTGTCGAACTCCATTGATTAAATATTCTGATTTGTTTTTGGGAGTCGCTCTGCAACTTTTGACCGGGAGGTGCGGGCTATCTGTATTGGCTGAGTACGCATAGCCAGGGGGCTAGTGAAAGCCCCCGTTATAATAACGGCGGGTACTTCAGGCAACTAACTGGGCGCACAAGTTGTCTTCTAGCTCCCATTCTTGGTGAGCCATCCCCTGAATCCCTTGCAGAATAATACTGCGGGTGTCCGAACCGCCCTCGTGTAGCTTCAACCACTGCTGGGCCGTGTTGCCTTCCCGGAGAATCTTTTTGAGTGGCGAGAGAAAGCAACTAAAGCCGCGTTTTTTGGCTATAGGCCACACTTCGCGGTAAATTTCCTCAATCCAATCTCGTGCCAGAATAGTCCTGCCGTCTTGCCAGTGGGTTAGTGGAGCATCCAAACTTTGCCGGGATGCAGCAATTTCGTTGGCGTCTGTGAGAGCAACTAAGTCTTGGTTGCGGGTGGCCGCAGGTAAGGTGCTGAGTTCTAAGGGGTCTAAGCTGGGGTCTTCCATCATCTGCCAAATGCGAGCTTCTAGTAAGGCAGTGATGGCCAACAAAGCCAGAGGATTGACTTCGAGGTCGCAAATTCTAAGTTCGAGGCGGTTGAGACAGTAGGGGCGACGATCGCCATTGGGCCGCACGGCAGACCACAAATGGCGGACATTTTGCATGGTGCCGAGTTCTAGCTGTTCTTCAGTCCACTGAATGTAATGCTTGTGACTTTCAAACAGGGGGACGATGGCGGGAGTTTTGGGAAACAAACCCCACCGAGTGGAATGATAGCCCGTGACTTCGCCGTCGAGGAAGGGGGAAGAGGCGCTCAAGGCAAGGTATAGCGGTGCTTCGACGCGGGCGAGGCGGATGGCCCGCATCAGCATTTCTGGTTGGGAGATGCCGATGTTGATGTGAATGCTGGCGGTGACGACTTTGGTGCCGTAGGTTTGCTCGATGTAGGTGTGGTAGGGGTTGTTGGGATCGGATCTGTAAAATCGATCGCTCCCTCCTAGAGACAAGGTACTTCCCGGCAGCAAGGTATAGTCGCCCAATTGTTTTAAATACTCGCGCAACCGGACTCGCGGCTTGACTAAGGCGCACAACAGGCGATCGTAGCTGCACAGCGGGGCGGTCGTGTACTCCACATTACGGCTATCAGGCTCCCGGACAAATCCCTCTAGATCGGCAACTATGCGATCGGAGAGACCGACAACCTCACCTTCGGGAGTACCGGTATACATTTCTACTTCAAAGCCTTTTGATAGCAGCACGTTTGTTCCTCAGCTAAGTTGAGTGCTAGTTTCAAGTATCCCAAAAATTGACCTGTTCATACTATCTTCCACGAGGCAGAGTTGAAATTTTTCGCGACTGGCACTGAAACCCGGTTTTTCGGCGCCGGCAACTTTGAGCGTTTGTGTGTTAGTTGCGATCGGGCTGCCGCGACAAATACTGCCATCACAACGAGTTTCCGAGGCGGTTTTCAAGTCAAAAAGGCTGTTTGTTTGATCGCGGGCGTGTTTCATTGGGCATTCGTGACGATCGAACTTATGGTGAATAGAACCCACTCCTGCCTCAGTTCGTCATCTGTTTTCTGCCTTGAGGGGGATAGCCGCAGATATATCTTGGGTGCGATTCTAAAAGATCACTCTGCAATAGTTTTGAGCTATTATTAACCCCTAAAAATCCCTGTGAAAGAGCAAGAAAGAACCCCTCCCAATTTTTGGAATATGCTAAGCAATTTAGCCTTAGTCCGGTTTTTGCTTTTATTTGCTTCTGGTTGGGCTGGACTGCAACTTTTAGCTTACTTTGAAACTGCCGTCGCGGTTTTCACCATTGCTGCACTCGTGGCTTTTTTGCTCAACTATCCGGTGCGAACTCTCCAAAGATTTTTACCGAGAAGTTTAGCTGTCGCCTTCGTTGTCCTGCTCACCATTTTAGTTTTTGGCGGTCTCACCGTCACCGTAGGCGTCACTCTTTTATCTCAAGGACAGCAATTAATTGACAGCATGACTGAATTTTTGAATGCTCTGGCGCCTCTGTCCGAGCGCATCGAAGCATTTCTGCGGGCGAGAAACCTGCAAGTTAACCTGCGAGTTATTGAGGAACAACTGCGAAATCAAGCTTTGGCGGGAGTTGTATCGAGTATTGCTTTTTTACAAGTATTTTTAACCAATTTATTGAATTTAATATTAATTTTGGTGGTGGCTTCTTTCATGTTACTTGATGGAGAGAGGCTGTGGGTGTTAGTTCTCAAATTTATACCTCGACACCTGCACAGGCGTTTAAGCGTAACAATAGAGAAAAACTTTTTAGGATTTTTTCAGGCACAAATCCTATTAATGTTATTTTTGACAACAGCAAGTTTTTTAATTTTTCTGCTGTTAGATGTGAAATTTCCCTTGATTTTAGCCTTTATTATCGGATTGTTTGATTTAGTTCCAGGGATCGGAGCGACGCTGGGAATTAGCTTAGTTTGTTTTATTGTATTGTCTCAAAATGTGTGGCTATCTTTAAAAGTATTGGCAGCTTGCATTGTTTTGCAGCAAATTCAAGACAACTTTATTCATCCCAGACTGATGCAAAATTCCCTTAACCTCAATCCGGTAGTGGTATTTTTTGCACTGTTAGTCGGGGCAAGATCAGCAGGACTTTTAGGTATATTTCTGGCGATTCCGCTAGCGGGAGTGATAGTTAGCTGGTTTGACATTGAAGAAATGCAAGCGGAGGGTTAATTGATACAGCCATCCTATTTGGTATCAAATCTTACTGAAAAATTCAGTTTTAACCGGCAGACTAGAAGTCCCATGCTTCAAAAACTCTCCTGTACCCAAAGCTCAACTAAAAATAAAGAGAAAAAAGTAACTTAGGATACACCTTACTGCGTCAAGTCAATGAATAAATTGCAAGTCAGTAGGAAATCTTTCTTCTTCTGGTTCTGGATCATAAATGTAATCGCAGTCAAAACGCAGAGCTTGAGAGTGGCGACTGATTGAAAATCCGCAATTACTCACCATTTCTGTAGTAAAAGTTGCCATAACTAACTCAATTAGCCTTCTGTAGGAAATGTTAGGTAGTTGAACGTAATAGGTGCGTCTGGCAAAAAAGATTCTCTCATCTTTCGGGAGAATTATGCCATTAATTCTGTGTGCGTGTTGAATCGGCTTGATATAGGTTTCAATAAACTGCGACTGATTTTTTTGCAGTCTCGCTAATCTTTCGTGTTGCAACCAGCTCATTTGAAACACAATTTTAATAAATTCAAAGCCCAAAATGTAGTTAAAAACATTATTACGTTCTTCTGTACTCAAGACGAAGCGGAGTGCAGATTCTAAATATTGGTCAGTTTCTCGGCGCGATTGTTGAGCTGAGTGGATATAAAATTGTTTGATGTAGCTTCTTAAATCTGATTCGTTTAATTGTTTTTTGACCCGAAATCTGATTAAATACTCTTTGACTCGGTGTAGAGTATCTACATCTTCAAACATTTTTGAGACTAAACCGTCGGCTGTATAATTATCTAAAAATTCTGCTTGCAAGTCGGGAGTAGATGCACACAATATGTAGCAGAGGGACAAAACATAGCGCCGTTGGTTCCAAGGCAAGCTTTGGGCCCATTCTTTAACTTCTACAGGGAGTTTTTGCAGCACGGTATCTGTGTGGGGGAGTTGAGCAAGGTCGGCATATTTATGTTTTTGTTTAATCATTGCCTGAAACCTTATATTAGTAAGTATACAGAGTAGTAGATCGCAGAGGATGGGAGAGGGGATCTGCGAGGGAGGGCTGCACTTATTCTGTCTTATTTTCTTGCCATCTATCTAAATATACATTCTGGATGCAACAGAGAGCGTGATCTGTCTCACACTTTAGCGAGTTTTAAATCACAAATGCTAGCTCTTCGCATCACATTTTGCTACTGTGAGTGTCACCCATAAAACTTATTCATGTCACCGGAGTAACAGTGGGTTTGGTTGAGGATTAAGTCGAGTGACTCATAAGTTTTTGTTAGTAATTATTACTGAGATGAATCATGAACTTGACTACAAGTATTTTCCCGAAAAATTAGTGCCAAAACTTAACTTTTTGCGATCGCCTCTTGCAACAAGTGCCACAGTGGCTCGATAGCATTTCAGTGGGAGAGCCACCAGTAACTCAGTGGTGTGCCAACTTATACTCGCCCGGTGTTCTTGTGAGAGAGATATCTAGTTATGGGGACACCATTTTTTCCACATACTGCCTATGTGCAAGCTTAATCCTGTGTATGAGGAATTAATGGGGTTAAGCTGTTGATCTCTCTCGTTTTGGGGTGGGGTCAGCCAGAACAGATACAAGTTTCCGATAAGAGTAGTGAGCAACCCAAAGTTTTAGATCCTAGTTCCAACTCCCAGATGTATCTGTGGAGTAAATCTAACATCTAAAATCGACTGAGGTATGCGGCGAAGATGTAACCCTCTACTGCTGATTGAGGGGTGTCGTACCTCGATCACCCATTGATATCAATTATTTATGGGATCTGTCGCTCTGGTAGTTGCGAGAGCCCTAATTTAAGCCATAATTGTTGATAATATCAATGGATGCCTGTCGATAGGAGTGGGTATCCATCGTGGCGCTTAAGCCAAAAATAACATCAAGCGGTAGCAGCAAAAACAATAACTATAAAAATAATTTAATAATCTAGGTGGGATCAGGGAACTGAATATGTTTAACGCAACTGAACTGCTGATTAAGGCTTTTGTCAATCGCCTGATTGAGGGCTACCGCCACACTTATGGCGGGTTTAAATCTGACTATGGCGAGATTATTGCTTGGGTGGCGAGTATGGCTTTAGAAAATATTGCTAATAGCGATGCTCTTTACCATAATGTCGAACACACTATTTTAGTAACCTTGGTGGGACAAGCAATTTTGGGTGGGAAGCACATCCGCGAAGGGGGTGTTTCCTGCGAAGATTGGCTGCACTTCCACATTGCTTTGCTATGTCACGATATCGGATATGTTAAAGGTGTCTGCCGACAAGATAGAACAGATTTGGGACTGTATGCAACGGGAATAGGCGACCTGAAATTAACGCTGCCTCCGGGGGCGACGGATGCTAGTTTGATGCATTATCATGTCGATCGCGGAAAAATGTTTATTGACGAGCGTTTTGGCGGTCATAAATTGATTGATGCTGAGCTGGTTAAGCATAATATTGAGCTGACTCGTTTCCCGGTTCCGACCGACGAAGATTATCAAGATACGGTAAATTATCCGGGTTTAGTTCGCGCTGCGGATTTAATTGGTCAGTTGAGCGATCCGCGATATTTGCAAAAGATTGCTGCGTTGTTTTACGAGTTTGAGGAAACTGGGCAGAATCTGATTTTGGGCTATCAGAATCCGGGGGAGTTGCGGGATGGTTATCCGAAGTTTTATTGGAATGTGGTTCATCGGTATGTGAAGGATGCGATCGGCTATTTGGAACTGACGCAGCAGGGGAAACAAGTTGTTGCTAATTTGAGCGCGAATGTGTTCCGGGTGGAGCATTCTCAGGTTCCAGAGTCTGCGGTGGCTGTAGTTAGCTAGGGTTGGGGTAAATGTAGGGCGATCGCTCTTTTCAACTGATTCGCGGTCAAGGTTACTTTAAGTTAAAATCTCTAATTGCTTTGACAATTACTGATTTTGAAATGTTTAACAATTACCAAGAAGTAATTTCTCATTTTGTGTTCAAGAAGAAAAACAGTTTATTTGATTAACTCGCCCCATAGAGTGAACTGATATTTATCGAATTGCCCAAATAAAATACACAATTGGATGAGTTATAAAATTTGACTGATAAGTGGATTTATTTTATGAAAAATGCTCCCAGCTTGGAAATAGTGCCGTCAACAATGGAAACAGTATCGGAAATACAGCAAGCCTTTGCGATTGCCCATGAAACTAATTTGAATCCAGAGGAGTTGGCATATTTAGAAGAACACGAAATGTTTATTCTCGATCAGCAGCGTGTCTTGCTCAAGGGAATTGAAAAACGCATCGCACAAGGCAGAGAACAAGGCATCCCAGGAGGCAGAGAAGAAGGACTCGCGCTAGGAATGAGAGAAAAGGCTCTATAAATTGCTAGGCAACTTCTCAATGTCCTTGACAATCAAACGATTAGTCAAACTACTGGTTTGAGCGTTGAAGATATCCAAAACTTGCGGGAGGAAGAGAAGGAAGGGAAAAAGTGCGATCACACAATGAGTGCACCTTTTCTCGTTACCAGGCTCAGCCTGGTAGCACTGGTTTTTGAGGCTCTGCCTCTGTGATTGATAATTACGCTAAATATTAACTCTCATCCACCTAATACTCAAGGATGAGCCTGCCCTCTCTCTAAAGGAAGATTTCATTAAACGAGTAAATTCCGTATGATGCTCTAAAAGTCAGTTAGAGGGGAAAGCTATCTCCGACTGTAGCTCCGAATAACTGACCAATCTTACAATATAAAAAAATACATCTCATGACATCAGTCACTCCCAATCAAACTTCCTCTCAATACGAAGTTAGCGAACCAGAAGAAAAAATTGACTCTCTGGTAGAAGAAGTTAAGTCAGAAAGCGAACTCGATTTAGAATTCCTATACACCAGAGACATTGAATTCCGACAAGAAACAATTTATTTCATTGTAGTCGATCGCTTTTACGACGGCGACCCCGCAAATAACGAAGGCCCCAACCCAGAACTTTACGATCCAGAAGGCAAAGATTGGGGCAAATATTGGGGCGGCGACTTGCAGGGAGTTATCGACAAACTCGATTACTTAAAAGATATGGGAGTTACCGCAGTTTGGCTGACTCCACTGTTCGAGCAAGTTGAAGCATTATTTGTCGAACAAGCTGCAATTCACGGCTACTGGACTAAAGATTTTAAGCGACTAAATCCCCGCTTCATTGCCACAGGCGACAATCCTTCTATCAACCAAACACAAGAAACTAAAGATACCGTATTTGACAAATTAGTATACGAGTTGCACCAGCGAAATATGAAACTCGTGCTCGATATTGTCTGCAATCACAGCAATCCAGATTTTAGTGGTAAAAAAGGGGAACTTTACGACGACGGCGTAAAAATAGCTGACTTTAACGACGATGAAGATGACTGGTATCACCACTACGGCGAAGTCACAAACTGGGAAGATGAATGGCAAGTCCAAAACTGCGAACTCTCGGGTTTAGCAACTTTCAACGAAAACAATATTGCATACCGCAATTACATTAAGTCAGCAATTAAACAATGGCTGGACAGAGGCGTTGATGCTTTGCGGGTTGATACAGTCAAGCATATGCCTATTTGGTTTTGGCAGGAATTTAATGCTGACATTTTAACACACAGACCTGATGTTTTCATTTTTGGCGAATGGATTTACAGCGACCCTAGAAACGATCGTTCTGTGGAATTTGTCAACGAGTCGGGGATGACTATTTTAGATTTTGGTCTGTGCGTGGCAATTCGAGAAGTATTGGGAAAGGGTGCGGAGGCGGGATTTAAGTTAGTCCAAGATGTCCTGAATTTGGATCACCGCTACTACGGGGCGACGGAGTTGATTACTTTTATTGACAACCACGATATGCCGAGGTTTCAGTCGTTGAATCCCGATCCAGAAATGCTGCGGTTGGCGATAGGTTTAATTATGACGACTCGCGGCATTCCCTGCATTTATTACGGCACCGAACAGTATCTTCACGATGATACCGAAGGGGGAAACGACCCCTACAACCGCCCGATGATGGAAAAGTGGGATACTGATTCGCCGATTTATCGAGATGTGCGGTTGCTGTCGGGATTGCGGCGGCTGAATCCAGCTATTTCGATGGGGAGTCAGTGGCAAAAATATCTAACTCCTGATGTTTATTGTTACGTGCGCCGCTATCGCGATTCCGTAGTGTTTGTAGCGATGAACCGTGGCAATTCTGTCACACTTAAAGAGGTGGATACTGAGCTGCCTGATGGAGAGCATACGGAGGTTTTATCCCGCCGTAAGTTTGAAGTTAAAGATGGAATGCTGTACAACTTAGAGTTGGGTTCGCGGGAAGTAATGATTTTTAGCCGCGTCGGAGAGCGAGTTAAGGCGAAAACTATTGTGCGGGCGCAGCTTAACAGCGTTAGAACTCAGCCTGGGGAAAGAATTGTGGTGATTGGAGATTGTCCTGAATTGGGGAATTGGGATATTAGTAAGGGCTACCCCTTAGAGTATATCAATACTAATACTTGGTTTGGGGAAATTCCTTTTAATGAAAGTGCGGGGAAGTTGATTTCTTATAAGTATGCGCTGCTACGGGAAGGACTGTCGCCGCTGCGAGAAAATCTGGTTTGTCGCCGCTGGGTTTTAGTTTCGGAAGGGACTGTGAAATGGCGGGATAAGTGGGCGAGTGGACGGGAGTCTTAATAGTTTTGATGTCGGAGTTTTGAGTGAAACCTTTTTAGACACAGAAACCGGGTTTGATGAACGAAAATACTTCCTTAAGCCTTTCGATTATCTTTGTCAAACCCGGTTTATTTACTAGGTAAGTAACTGCTGTGAGATTTAATTAGGAACTGCAACTCATAATTCATGATTTTTTAAATATGACTTAGGTAATAAAGAGTTGGGTTTTTTATCTGTATCAGTAAGGTGTGCATTGTGCATCCTGCGGACGTGGTTTATGGTGCGCCGAGGGGCACCCTACAGTTTTATTAAAGCGATCGCAACTTCTGGGCTAAAACATCGACATAACGTTCGCTGCTGTGCTGGTTCACAACCATTTCTTAGCCCCGCTGCGCTTGAGATTCAGCTTCTTGAGGATTTTTTAGCAAATTGACGATCGCCTCGCGCAAACCTGCTGCATCTCCCACATCTACCACTTTGGCAATATCCACCGCTAAATAATCGATTATACCTTGAGTCCGAGTAATGGCGACCGGTCGCTTGCAGGCCATGGCTTCCACCAAACCCTGCACTCCTGCAGCATATTTATTGTCCACTAAACAAACTGCAACTACGTCTGCATCGCGGTA
The DNA here is from genome assembly GCF_036701505.1 of Microcoleus sp. Pol11C2. Taxonomy (NCBI): domain Bacteria; kingdom Bacillati; phylum Cyanobacteriota; class Cyanophyceae; order Oscillatoriales; family Microcoleaceae; genus Microcoleus; species Microcoleus sp. Pol11C2. The sequence goes on along the minus strand of NZ_JAUBQX010000025.1, from coordinate 857 downwards.
AAGCTGCACTAAATCCAGCCATTCGTAGAATTGGCGGGAAATATTTTCTGGCATAGTATCGGGGAAAGCTTTCGATAAAGCCTTGGTATCTTTAGAAAAACCGCTAATTTTTACGTCAACATCTAAGTCAGCATTTGCTGCTGTTAAGAGTCGGTAGTCGCACTTTTATAATGCGACGCTAACAATTGTTTGCCGCTTTTTCAGAAACGGAACGCGGTGTGAGAAATTGGGTGTCTGTCTGTTCTAGAAGCACTAAAATGCGCGATTCAAGTATAGCTCAATAGCTGCGGAGGAAGTTTGTTTGAGGGCGGGGATTGACCATGAATACGTCAATTTTGTCAGCCAAACCGAATCGTTTCAGGGCGAGGCGACCGCGCGACCGATCGACCTTGTGGAAATGTACAAGAATTTTCGGGCGATCGGGCAATTGACCACACACCGCCACCACTGGAATCCCGTCCTCGCCCGTACAAAATATCACGTCGTCGCTGCTGACTTGCTTGGACAATTTGCGCGCGGCGGCCCAATGTTCGGGTTTAGAAGAAATTTTCGATCGCAGCTTGTCACTCGACGATATTGCTTCGCCATCCGGGGCATGAAGGGTGGCATTTAAGCGGCCTCTGAGGGTTCGCAGGACGTGGCGAGGGGATTTGCCGAGTTTTGCATCGCGGTCAATTCCATCTAGGTCAATTATTGCGACCTAATGCCAAATCGTATTTCACACTATTCTGCTTATAATCATCTTGGTGCTGGCACAAATTATCTAACCTCAGAAAATTCTATAGCGAGCGCACATCATTCATAAATCGATCGAGGGTTCGATCGAGCAGTAGTTTCATGAGAATTTTGGCTCAAAA
>NZ_JAUBQX010000101.1:0-5496 GCF_036701505.1 Microcoleus sp. Pol11C2 | reverse complement strand
GACTGTAAACACCCGATTTATTTGGTAAGCGTTTATAGTCTCTCGTAGGGCAGTTTCAATTTTCTTCAATCCAACTGTTCCAGCGTCCTTTTCTAAGGTGTGGTTCATCGCCGGGGAGAGCGAGTCTTAGAATATCTTGTTTGTCCATCCGCCGCCAGTCCTCGGGACTAATGCTGGCAGCATAGGTTTCGTAGAACAACTGACGCTTCTGCTCAATACTCAGAGGTGGCTCTCCAAAGGCATCTCGGAAGAAATCGTTAAGGGCCATCTTGGTAAAGGAAAGCTGAAGAGCTAGGGCAGCTTTTTTTCCTTTAGACGTGGCATAAACAATGAGGCGGTTAAAATCATCCAAACTTATCGTTGTATCTTCAAACGAATTTTGGTGCTTTGACTGTGCCGTCACTTTTTGAATTTGTTCGCTGAAACCCAAGCCACGTAAGCTTTTAACTGTGCGGGCATTTGTCTGAAGAACATCTCTCAACCAATCCCTGTCGTAACCTAAGACTCTACTGGCTCCAGACAGACCCACACGAAACTCCAAGTTGGGCATCCTGTAGCCGTCCACTTCGAGTCCATCAAAAAATCTGACTATCTCCCTTTCTGCTCTGATGGGTTCATCAATGCCATCAAATTCATCATCTTGATGATTAGACATTTTTCAAAGTAAAATAAAATTGTTAAATATCATTATGACAAGTGTGAAATTCACACCAATATCTACTAACAACTGAAACGTTTACAAATTTTCCCGCTTTGGTATTCCCCACCTTCGATTTTCCGCTCCAGGGCAGCCATGTCAAGGGTCGATAAATTCTATTCGGTAAGCTTTTAGGCTCGCTCGGAGTCTGGCTTCTATCGTCAAAGTCTTGGCCTCGCCCAAAAGCTAACCTCATCACGAATTTTTCTTTTCCCCTTGACATGGCTGCCCCTCCGCTAAGGAAGAAGGTGTGGGGAATACCAAGACCAATATCACTAGGGATCAATTACTTATGACACAGGAACCACGAATTAATCAGTTGGTCTGGCTTTACACCCGAACTCTGGCGGAGCCTGCGGCTAATCGCGTTCTTTCTGAGATTGCTGCGATCGCCTCTCTTGATGTAGAGCAGCCTTTGGACAAAGCAAGTGCAAACACAGTTATTCACTGGATTAATGACCATCTAGCTGCTGAGTACGCAAAAGCTTGTAAAATCCCCCGACCTGAAGGCTAGATTTTTGATGTAGCTACTGTTGAGGACGAGCTTAAAAAAAACCTCTGATAACAGTCTGATAATTTGTTATCACACTCGCTAAACCTGGTATATTGGTAAAACAATAGTGATAACACGTTGATAACATTATGCCTAACCCATTTTTATCGGCACGTATTCCCGCTGAGCTTGACCAAAAAATTAATGAGTTCCTGGCTCGTACAGGAGAGTCCAAGACAGAAATGCTAGCTAAAGCTGTGGCTGCTTATATTGGGACTGAAGTACCACATCTTAAGGCAACGGGCGATCGGAGGATAGAAAATTTAGAACAGGAGGTCGCTAATTTAAAAGATGCCATCACAAGCCTTTTTGAAAAATTTGCTACGTTGAGTCCTAAAGCAGAACACCTCAAAATAGACACTGAACTAATTAACACTACTGATAACAGTGTTATCAGTAGTGTTAACGACACAAAAGAACCTGACACAATTAACCCAATTTTTGAAGACCTTAATACTATCTACAACAACAAACACAACCATCTAAAAATTGAACAAACAAATCTACCTGATAGCATTGTTAATACTGATAACACCGATAGCATTTCTCTTGACAACCTAACACCAACTATCGATGATAGCAAAAAATTTATCAATATAGACACAGCAGAAGTGGCAAGACTTACAAAATTACCTTACAAAACAATTAATAATTTACGAGGTTATATTAATCGTAATCTCAAAAAAGAAAACAAAGCTCTCCCCGAAAATAAAATTTTAGATGCTCCAATAAAAGTAACTCCTCAATCGGGAATAAAAATATTAAAAGTACCTTACGATCTTTTTTACGCAGGACAATCTAATCAAGGAAAAAACCTTTGGAACTTAATTCCCAAAGGTAGTTTTAATAAGCAATTGAATTTGCTTGAAAATTCATAAGTACCGTATGATAACACTTGTTATCATACGGTACTTATACTTTATGCTTCTTTCTGTTCTTGGTCTTCAGCCCAACTTTCTTCCATTTCTAGTAAAAAATCAAACTCTAATTGAATAGCAATAGCGTCATCAGGATTTGGAAAGACTTTTTGAACATTTGCCAGAAATCTCGACCAATTATTAGCTGGAGAAACTGTCATAACTGCAAGCAGAGCTGCCATATGTAGAGCCAAATGAGAACGACCCTTCCTTTCAGTTAAAAACTCATACTTACGATAATAAGTATCTTTTTGGTTTTTATACTGTTCTTGAAGAGCTTTAGGAATTTTATCTGGAAACATATCGTAGACAAATTGATTTGTCCAACCTGCCACACAACCTGGTTTTTGCCCTAATTTCGGATTGCGTTTAGCCCAAGTACCGCCACGAATACGATAAAGATGCTCATAAAACTCCGTTACAAAAGGTCTTTGACCACTGCGATCTGTATTCCAAGGTAAAGCTTTATCCAAAACATAATCTTTGATTTGGTAGACTTGCTTGGTTTGGCGTTCAGCTTCCAGCCTGCGCTTTAGTTCAGCTTCACATTTTAAAAAATAAGCTCTAACTTCTTTTCCTTTAGAAGTACCCGCCATCATACCTAAAGACTTGAAGCAGTCAACAGTTAGCGTTATTTGTTGAACTCTTGAAGCCGTAGAACCGTTACTATGAGAGACACTCATCCACTTGGATGAGTAGTCCAAACCCTTTTCAAAGTTTCGAGTTAGCTTCTTTTTAGCAGCTTGCTTTGTTGCATACCCTATCCACATCCAAGCATCATCAAAATTTACCGGAAATGCTTCATTCGATTGAATAATTTCAAAAACCAAGTTTTCTGACAAATCCATACATAGCCCTCCTAGCAAGAGTTATAGATTGCGTAACTTATTCAAAAACTACGACTAGCTCTAAAAACAGCAGATCTTTATTTTTTTACCAGCAAAATTTATTTCGTCATTTTTGAAATAGCTCAATCATAACGAAAATCCGCAAAAATGGTAAACAAGCTTAATATCGTTCTGTTTTTTGTAGTCTACTTTTTGATTTACTATTGTGTTATCATAGTGATAACACAATTATCATAGTGATAACACAATTTTAAGGAAGTAGTTTATATTTTTTTACATTCTTGCGCCAACCAAAATACAAATGCCCCTCATCAACCTCTCCAGTCTCCTCTTGCCCAATCAAATCCTCCGGTTCCTCCTCCAGCTCCTTTAGATACTGCTTGAGCACACCACCAGTCGCGATCGCCCGCGTCTTATGCAATTGACGAGTCAGTTCCAGGAACCACTCGCGATCGGCCACCAAATCCGACTCCTTGACGCAGTATTTGAGCAGCTCAGGAATAAGGGACATGGGCTGCGCTCCCTTTTTGACGGCCTGTACATCCATCACAGGCTGATAGTCAATTCGCAAACAGCGCTGCCAAAGCTCAACCCACTTCGCCTGGGATAAATACCCATGACTGAAATATGACGGTGGCACTAGCAGTAGGCAGTGAAAGTGTGGATGAGCGCTGCCATCTTTGCCGCGTGTCACCTCAACAGATTTCAACCAGCCTTGTGCTGGCCAGTCCTTCAGCTTGGTTAGCCGCTTGAAGCTTTCATTCATCCATGTCAGCGTTGCCCGCAGCTCCACGATCGGACAGTTTTTAACCGTCAGCGTCACAAACAGCCAACGATGCTTTGGGTACTTCTCGACTATTTGGGGCAACACCTTGTAAGCCTTTGCCTTCCACATAAGCGACCTCCGCCACTGACAAACAGGACAATGCCGCACTCGACAGAACCGAGCGGTTGATAACTTGAGTCTTAGCTCCCCTTCATCCCTAGGCGTTAGCCTGAAGTCTAAGAACTCACTACAGAAACTCGTGCGATCGGCTAAGACGTTGAATTCGCTTCCCCTGTAGTGAGTCGATACCTGATCTGTGTTTTTTCTGTGTTTATCCCAAGGCTTATCCCTTTCTGACAAGTCAGAAAGATACGGAGCCTCAATAGCGGCTATAATGGGAACTACAGAATTCTCGTCTGAGCCATTAGGCACAGAGAAGCCCCCTAGTTTTAGTTGAAGTGTGGTTACTACAACTATACCAGGGGGCTTCTACTTTGGAAAATCGCCTCAAACCCTCACAGGGAGCGGGATAACCGTGCGTCCTTCGTCCGCCCGTTATCCCTCATAATTCAAGTGAAGGCGGCACACGGCCCAAATACAAAGACCTTGCATCTTCGCGGTTGTACTGTAAGACCTCCATTAGCTCGTCATGAGTCCATTTGGTATAGTGAACAATCTTTTCTGCAAACCAATCCAAGGGAACACCATTAAAAGCGTCAGATACAACACGCTCTAAGCCTGCCTCTGCAAGAGCTATGAGCAATATTATTGCATGGACATTTTTTTTCTTTAAAGCTTCATAAGCAATCAGCTTGTTAAAGTCGCGTATGCTTATCGTCTTAGCTATAGACGCCCCTGAGCCATCCGACCGAGAGACACTAACCTCAATTTGGCAACCTGTGAAACCATCAGCCTGCATGGCTTGGAACTGTTTTACCCCTTGTTTTGGCAACCTGCCCAACCACTCCTTAGAGTACCCAAGCGACGTACTTGCTCCGGCAAGCCCTATCCGTTTCTCAAAATAATATGTATGCAGCTTGTAGGCATCAAGCAAAACACTACCCAAGGGAATGTCCGTGTGAAGAGCTTTAATAATAGGGGCTTCAGACATAGCTAATTGTATGAAAATTTGGTTATCTGTTCATTATCCCAAACCAATTGAGGATAGACGTGCATTCCTGAACTTGTAGCCAGAAATGCGGTTCTCCCGTCTAAACCTCTAGCGGGATTTTTTCGACGGGCCATTAAGTCTTTGCCTAAGTGAAAAAAATTTAGAAGACCGTCGGAAAAATAGCCGCCTGCCCGTCCGGCAGAGGACACCAAAAGCCGTGTGTCACGCGCTTGATATTTCGTCTTACCAATGTCTAGCGAATGTCTTACATTTGTCTAGTTGATTAAATCAGAACCCACTAAGCGAACACTACAATTAAAAGCGCCAGATTGTAACAAACCTCGAAAATACCAAACAACAAAGATAGAAGAAGGATGAAAACGTGGGCCGGGGGTGCAGCTCTTGTGGTTGCCCCCGGCCGCGACAGACCGCTCGCTCGCAGGGTAAATAAACCGGGTCTGGTGATACCCGGTATACTCTCCAAACAAAACTACTATGTGGTATATTATCCAATCTCGAAAACTGGGGACTGTAAACACCCGATTTATTTGGTAAGCGTTTATAGTCTCTCGTAGGGCAGTTTCAATTTTCTTCAATCCAACTG
>NZ_JAUBQX010000100.1:0-5512 GCF_036701505.1 Microcoleus sp. Pol11C2 | reverse complement strand
CGATCGCTCACTAATTGCTCTAAGTTTTGATTGAACTCCTGCAAGTTATTGTAGAGTTGGGCATTTTCAATGGAAATTGCAATTTGGGCAGATAACAATTGTAACAGCTCCAGCCTATCTGTAGTAAAAGCCCCTTCTGTGAGGTTATTTTCTAGGTAAAGAATACCTGTCAGCTTGCAGGAGTGCAGTAGAGGAGTGCAGAGTATCGATTTCGGTTGAGTGGCTGCAATATAAGGATCGCGGGTAAATTGTCCCTCTTGGGTGGCGTTATTTAAAACCACATTTTCTTGGGTGCGGATGACGTAGTTGACGATCGCACTTGCCAGTTTTGGCGTTTCAAGAGAAGCAGCTTCTGCATTGAGGGGATGCGATCGCAGCACGCTAACTTCATCTTCCTTCACGGAACCTTCTGCCTCGATGGCCCAGTTTCCTGCTTTTTCTAAAATCAGAAAGCCTTTTTGGGCGCCTGCATTTTCTATCGCAATTTTCATCAACCTTTCCAGTAACTTACTCAAAACAATTTCCCCTGAAATCGCTTGAGAAGCTTTCATGACTGTGGCTAAATCTAGCGTCTCTCCCAAATTGGTGCTAGTGGTAGTAGGAGCAGTTGTTGTTTGGTTAAGTTTTGTTTGAGTTGTTGTCTTGGCTGATGTTCTAGCTAGTAATTGAGGGTATTTTTCCTCTAAATGCTTAACTTTAGCTATAGCGCCCCAAACTTGGTAGCTATAGTGAGCGTTTTGCATATAAGTTTGAGCGATCGTTTCTTTGCCCCATGACAAGTAAAATTTGGCTGCCAGTTCGTGAGCGAGTGCTTCTTCGTTGATGTACTGGTTTTCTTTAGCAAGGGAAATAGCCTTGTCGTACATTTCGATTGCTTCTATTTTTTCCCCTAAAACCCGATGCCGTTCTGCCTCTACTAGATAGAATTTATGCAAATAATTCATTGGCCCATGATGCGCCCATTTTTGCATTTTCTCTTGATTAGCTTGTATTCGGTCAAGAATACTTTGTTGCTCTGACTGTGGAGTATCAGAATACACTGCCAACCGCACCAAAGAATCGTAAAAATGGAAGATAGGAATAACAGGCAATCCTACCATTGCATCTAAACACCTCTCTGCTAGAGCAGTATTTTCAATGCCTTCTGAGTAATTTTCAAACAAATAACAAAGGTAAATTTTGTTCAAATATATGTATGCAACTGCCGATTTGTCCTTTGCCTGCTGGTATAATGGCAACTTCAGCTCCTCATCACAGGCTTCACCCTTCAGAATGCAAGTTTTTTCGCTTTTTCCCAACAAATTTAATATAGCTTGCCAATTTATTTCTATATAATTAAGCGCTATTTCTTGCTTGACATTATAAATAGCATCTCTGTTAATTGCTATCTCTCTGTCCAGCACAGTCAGTTCTTTCCCACTATAGTAACCTGCACAGGAGGAATGTATTAAACTAAAGCCTGCATATTCTAAATCTCCTGTCTCTATTCCGCTAGAGTAAGCAGACATTAAAGGCTCGCAGGTTTCTCTCAGAGGCTCTTTCCAATGTTGGGTAAATATATTTACATGGACAACTGTCTTGGCTTTAATTTCTTGAGCATTTAACTTTGACAATAGACTTAAAGCTAATTGACCGAACTGATAACCCGAATCAATATCCTCGACAATTCCACAAAGAAGAAAACCATAATTGGCATAAGCAAAGGGAGAAACAGAAGCATTACCATATTGAACTGATAAATCTACTTGTTTGCACACCGTCAAGAGCAACAGTTGTGGAGCAGCAATGTATGCAGGAGCAAAGATACTTGATATAAGTCTCATAGCTGCTAGTTTATAGGGATCGGTCATTTGAGGCAGGTCACTTAAATCCTCAATTCGCTTCCCCTTCAAAATTGCCGCCGTTTCCCCCAGTGCTTGCCCAATATCTGACGGGTTTGGCTCTTGGGGAAACTCCACCCCTAACAGCTTTAAAACTTGTAGCCCTCTATTAACTGCTTCTAGTAGCTTTTTCTGCGACACGGAAGCTTGAATCTGGACTTCATAGACTTTTATTTTTTCCAATAGGTTTTTGGCACAGTTTTGCACGACTGATGCTAATTTCTGCATCCGGTCAAAGTCACCACTCAGAAATGCTGCCTCTGCTGCTTCGGTATGTAGTGCTAATGTCAGTTCGTAATGATGAGTCCAGCTAGAATTTGCTAGCAGTCCCAAACCTGCTTGCAAATATTGGGTAGCCGCAGCATGAGCCGTTGCTGCTTTAGCTTTTTGACCTGCGGTTAAATTAAGTTTGGCAATTTCAGTTCGTTCGGATTCATCACTAATGAGTTCAATTCCCAGATTCAAATGATCGACGATCGCAAATATCTCTTCCGCTCGTTTCTCTGGCGAGGTATTTTGCCACAGCAGGCGACCGATTTGTAAGTGAACTGTTTTTTTAGAACTTTCCTCAATCAGAGCATAAGCTGCTTGTTGCACGCGATCGTGCAAAAACTTATAAGTAGTAATCACGAGATGAGACTTAACTATTTCTTCTTCTGTTACCCCGAGTTCAGAGATGGCTAAAATTAGTCCATCTTGAATGGCTGGCAATAGCTCTTGAAAGGTTTCAGCGGGAGATTTTTCATGGACAACAGACAGAGTATTTAAGTCAAAACTATTGCCAACGCAAGCAGCTAACTGTAAAATTTGTTGAGTTGACTCTGGCATTTTTCTCAATTTACCGACCATCAACTCAACCACGTTATCGGTAATGCCTACTGCTTCGATTTGTGAAATATTCCAATCCCAGCTTCTTTGCACTAAATTGAAATTCAGGAGGGTTTCTTCATAGAGAACTCTGAGAAACTGATTGACAAAAAAAGGATTGCCTTGAGTTTTACCGACGACTAACTCAGCTAGCGGCATGACTGCGCCTCTATCCCTACGCACAGTATCAGCTATCAAGTCAGCGATGTGTTCGATATCTAAGGGAGTTAAGGTAATTTGGTTAATAGTAGCCTCTTGCTTTTGCAGCCCCTCCAAAGTCATTATCAGGGGATGTGTGGGGCTCACTTCGTTATCTCGATAAGCACCCATTAGAAATAAATATTTTGTTTCCTCATCTGCCATCATTACTTGCAGCAGTTTCAGAGTAGCGGAGTCAGCCCATTGCAAATCGTCCAGAAAAATGACTAAGGGATGCTCCACAGAGCCAAAGATCCGGATGAATTTTTGAAAGACTAAATTAAAACGGTTTTGCGCTTCCGTAGCCCCTAATTCTTGGACGGGTGGCTGTTTGCCAACGATCAGTTCTATGTCGGGAATGACATCTATAATGATTTGACCGTTATCACCAAAAGCCGCTAAAAGTTGTTCTTTCCAGCTATTGAGTTGGATTTCGCTTTCAGTTAACAGTTGCTTGACTAAGGACTGAAAAGCTTTAACGAGCGCTGAGTAAGGAATATTGCGTTGAAATTGATCGAATTTTCCGGCAATAAAATAACCCCTTGCCTTAGTTATCGGCTTATAAACTTCTTGCACTAAGGCGGATTTACCAATCCCAGAATAACCCGACACTAACATAATTTCTTTCGTGCCATTGCTAACGCGATTAAACGTGGCTAGCAAGGTTTCTAGTTCTCGTTCTCTACCATATAGTTTTTGGGGAATTTGAAATTTATCCGTAATATCTTTTTGAGCGAGATCAAAATCAGCAATCGTTCCTTTAGCCTGTAGTTGTTCTCGGCATTCTTCTAAATCTGCAATGATTCCCCAAGCACTTTGGTATCTTTTTTCAGCCGTTTTTTCTAACAGCTTCATTACTAGATCGGAAATGGTTTTAGGAATTCCCCTTCCTGGATTGATTTCATGGGGCGGCACTGCTTGTTTAGCAATATGACAGTGCACTAATTCCATTGCATCGTTGTAATCCCATGGCAGTTGCCCCGTTAGCATTTCGTAAAAAGTGACTCCTAATGAGTAAAAATCCGTGCGGTAGTCGATCGCTCGGTTCATTCTGCCTGTTTGTTCCGGCGATATATAGCTGAGAGTGCCTTCTAAAACATTTGGATTTTTTAGGGTAGGATTCTCACGCGATAAGACAGTAGAGATGCCAAAATCTATGATTTGGACTAGCCCGGTTGTCGAGTTAATAATAATATTGCTGGGGTTGATATCTTTATGAATAATGTTATGTTGATGAATTTGACCTAAAGCTCTGGTTATTTTAATAGCGGTTGACAAAAACTCTTCTAAGGTAAGTTTGTGATCAGCCAACCACAGCTTTAATGATTCTCCACCACTATCCTCGAAAATAATAACTAAACTGTTCTGGTATTTTTCTAAGCTGTAGGTTTTCGGTACACTTTCTAGGTTAAGATTGCGTGTAATTTCGTATTCCTGCTTGTATCTGACTAACGAAGCTGGCATCGGATAATCTTGCTTGAGAAATTTGAGAATGACTGGTTGGTTGTCTTGCTTTCTCAGTCCTCGATAAACTAAAGAATTGTTACTTTCATGTATTTGGTTGGTAAACTCGTAGCCAGCTAAGTTAATCATTTTTGCAGCCTATTTTAATAATTAATACACATTTTTTTAGCAATTATCAATTTGTAAGTAGATGTACCCTCTCATATAAAGACTAGCTTGCACTTTAAGCAAAATTTAAATTTCAACTAAAAAAATATTAATTTTTACATTTCTTCAAAAAAATACAAATAAATATTTATGTTAGGAGGGAGCTCGCTCTACAGTTTCCTCCAAAAGCAGGCAGAACAGAGTGAAGGACGAGATCCCTTGGTCTTCAGAGGAGATTTGTACGGCTTGTGATAGTTACTAGATCGATCGCCAGATATGCCTAGACCCGCATCTGAGTTAAATCTTTCAGCCAAGAGCATTTTTTGAGAGGATTCTTAGTTAAAAAGCCGTAAATACTCTTGTCCATTGTTGCTCACCTTTATTTGTTACTGAACTTTTGATTTAGGAAACTACGGTTGTGAATCGATTTGTAGGGGTAGCTTAATAATAAATTTGGTGCCGACTCCCACCTCACTTTTACATTCTATTTCACCCAGAAGTTTTTGGGTTACTAAATTGTAGACAATATGCAATCCCAACCCGCTACCACCCTGACCGCGTTTGGTAGTAAAGAATGGCTCGAAAATTTTACTTAAATTTTCAGGGGGAATGCCTTGACCGTCATCGGAATATTCCAATCTAAGCCGAGCTCCCTCTTGGTGCCAATCAAAAGCTAGCTTTCCCGATTCGCCCGGTTCGTAAGCGTGAATCAGAGAGTTGATCAGCAAGTTTGTGACAACTTGGGATAATGCACCTGGATAAGAATCTAGGGCTATTTTGCTGTCTCCTTTAATTTCGAGCGAATGTTTGCTATTTCTCAATTTGGGTTTTAATTGGATTAAAATTTCATCGAGATAATCTCTTACTCTGAAGGTTCGCCGTTCTTCGCTGGAGCGATCGACTGCCACTTCTTTAAAGCTCTGAATCAATGCCGCGGCCTGATTAAGATTAATTAG
>NZ_JAUBQX010000024.1:0-92278 GCF_036701505.1 Microcoleus sp. Pol11C2 | reverse complement strand
TTAATAAATCCTCAACATCTAAAAAACTGGTTTACTAAATGCTGCTACTGTCATCTATAAACTTGCAATCTGCTGTAAATTACGGATTGAAACCGTAAATGTTTATTGTTGAGTAATCGAAGCAACCTTAATTTAGAACACATTCACAGGTGGAAAGTCACGTTAAAAAAATCCGAATGTTTAAGAATTGCTTAGGATATGGAAAAAGAGTTTCGAGAAATATACGAAACCCATATGACCGTCAAAATCTGGCCGGAAGACTCTAAAATTTAGCTGAATTATGCGTCGCTCTTTTTCAAAGAATCAGCTTCGACAATTGTCAATCTTTTTGAAGGAATTGGCAACTACTTTCTTAATCACACCACAAGTGGAGTTATGGAAAGGATAAATAATCGAATTAAGTTGATTATGCGACAAGGATATGGCTTTTCTAATTTTGCTCCCTTCCGAGCGTGTATTACCTTGCTTTTAGAATTAGATAAAGATATCACCGTAAGTTCCCGAGAACCAAATGAAGGAGAACTAATTATGAAATAGAATGGAAAAATAAAAAATAAAGGTAACTTAGTTAAGGGAATTTAGATGTTTGACAGGTTATACCCCTTTCTGTACTCTTTGAGCGGGAAGGGAGTAGCTAGAATTGCAATTGATCTAACATTTTTGAGTAAAAGCTCTTTACTTGTTTCTAAGATCGAGTCATTCAAACTAGCAAAATTTTCTCAAAAACTGGTATTTAAAATATTTCTCTAAGCCAAGGAATCTATTTGCTTTTGTTGAGAAGTTACAGCTTTACTAAAACCTCTTGCCATTGCTGAGACCCATAAACTACTACAAACTACATTGAGTTTTAGTCGGATGTAACTGTAGCATATTTTGGGTTCCAGTTGAGATGCGTTTACCCTGTCATTATAAGCGTCACCCGATCGCCCTTAAAAATTAATCCGGCGATAGACTTCAGACATCGGAAGGTCTATATTTAAACTGTGCAGGACGATCGCCCGATCGAGCCGATCGCAAACTTGCCATTGCCAGCGATCGCTACTTGGGCGATCGCCATTATAATATTGCTTAATGTAGGGTTCAGCTTGACTAACCAGCAAATATTCACAAAAACTAGCTATAGATCGCTATTTTCTGAACTTTTCACCTCGATCGTAGCCTTCAGTAGAGGGGGAAAGAACCTCGACAATCCGTAAAGGATTAAGAATTTCATCCGTGCGATCGCCATTGAATTCTGGTTCACCATTGATGACCATCAAATCAGCATAGGTTCCGCACCCATGTTCGGGAATCCAAACCCGCAAATCGTTGTTATACAATCGAAAATCGGTGTCTCTCAACAAAAAACCCAAGTAAATTAACAAGTTACAGGCGATCGTGCTGTGGACTTCTGAACATCCTGGCATAAGGATAATCTCTCCGTTACAATATTCGTGACGTTCTTCAGCAGTTTCCTCGATCGCCCGGTATTCCTCTGGAGTAAAGCGAGTCTTTGTCGCATCGCGAAGATTTGGTGGGTTGGTTTGAGTAATAACCACGATCGCACCTCCTAAATAATTAGACTTTAAATAATTATGGCTGACAGCTAGAGAGTTTTCCTAACCCAGAGGCGTGGTCCTGGATTCCATTTAAATTCCCTAAAAAACTCTCCATGCCTTTTTCCGCTTCTGCTTCACAACCGCTAAATTCTCGCTTTCCTTTTATTTTTAACACTCAATTGCTTAGTAAGCGATGTATAATAATGCAAAGCAAAAAGCAGATTAATTCCAAAAAAAACCAAAGTTAATACAAATGTAAAAAAAGACGTAAACGACAGCCTGGAAGTCATCGTAAACATCGCCAAAATGATTGAGCAAAGCCCAAAACCGGAAGCAAAAGAACTTAAAAGCAGCAACCGCACCTTAGACATAGTTTAATTTAAAGATTATCAGTAAAATGCACTCTTGGCAGCTACAGAGGAGTGCCAAATGATACTTATTACTATATAGCGGAATTGCTCAGTTCCGCCAAGGGCAAAACGACTGCTTTCCTAAAAAGGTTTGAATTATAGAGAAAAATACAGCCAGCGCTCTTGTAAACTCCTGTTGCTCGACTTAATATCAATCAAAGTAATTCCCCCGCCTCCGCGAGGATTCCACCTTTCGCCATAGAGTCACCGCAGCCGCAATCCCGCTGACAGCAAAGTATTCGCTTCCAAAACCGCGCTTTGCCTGGGATTCCAAACATTGCCAAAATCCACAAACGGCGTCACCTGCAAAACTCCTTGCTTGTCGCGGGTGCGCTGGCATCGGATACCGCAACTCGGCTGAATCAAAAATCCCGCTATCGGTCAGCAAAGCATCCTGACGTTAGCCCTGCAATGTGTCTGAGCCCCCTATACCGAATGGTTCGATCGGCAAAAGCTCTGCCCCAGCCAATTTCACATCCGATCGCACCACCTGCAGCCTCTGATATCAATTCCAGTTGGGCTGGAATGGCTGTTGACTGTTGACTCAATTTTATGAGTCCGATGCACCACCAGCAGCCTCTCAGGAGCCAGCAACCACACGTACTGCAATTGACCCCCCCAGGTCAAAAATCGACTGTCAGGGCTGCTGCTGCTCACCGTAGCGCCAAATGCTGCCACTGCCAGACAGAACTGCCATCGCGCCGCCAAGACATCTCTCTCTCCCCTCTGAGTAAAATCCTGAAACAGCCTCAGCGCCGCAACCCGAGTTCTACCCCGATTATCTGCTGCAGGCGACAGTGGAAAATCCTTTCCCAGCAAAGATGTGTCGCTTTCTCGCCTGCGGGTACTGATACCGATCGCGATTTCTATTCTCGGATTTTGCACGATCGGCTCGCGGTAAGTCAACTGCCAACTACTTCAAATCAAGCGACTTTTATCGTACCCGCAATCTTAGCAATTCTGCAGGCTGTGCCGGCGCGGGAATAGCAGGCGGCAAAAGTTGTGCGGCTGAAACCAAGGGCCGTGGTGGCGCGGGTTACGGGAGGCGAGCCGGATTTGACAGCCGCGGGTTGGGAATCGGAAATTCGTGTCTGTTTTCTCCTCGATTCGGCAATTGAGGGAGAGTTTCTGGGGCCTCGCTTTGGGTCAATTGATCGAACTCCGGGATGCTATTTTCTTGCTCTTTACTGCCTCTATCTAATTCTGAACCCGAGTATAAATCACGAAGCCGATCGTGATCGTCTGCTGTTTCTTTATTTAGTTTTAATTGAGACAGTAAATTATCCTGCAAAATTGGCGCTTGCACCCCTGAGTCGGTAGCAACCATCGACTCGCTAACACTTAGAGCTGATAGCAGTGCGGGGCAAATAGCTGCAATTGAGAAACCAAGTGCTAATGCCTTGAAAAACTTGATTTTACAAAAGCCTCTAGAAAATTGCACGGGCATGACAGATTAGCCATATTTGATAGTTATTTACACTTACGCTCGGGCGCGGCCGGCGCAATTGCAAGGAATAAAATTACTATATCACTTTAGAAAAAGTTTATTTATTAAGTCAATATAAAGATAGTTGACACCAGTCCTATTTTGTGCATAAAACTAACAACACTCCGACCTCCCAAGCTAGCCGTCTTGCAAGGAATAAAATTACTCTATCACTTTTTAAACACTTAATTCCTTAAGTCAATATAAAGATGGTTGACAATAACCATGTTTTGTGTATTAAAAAATGACTAAAAAAACTCCGACCTCCCAAGCTAGCCCTGTAGGTCGGCGGAGCATTCTATCAAACCTGCGATCTGAGAAATAGGTAAATTTTGATACAGATTACTACATTTTATTGAGCTGCGATCGCAATTCTTCCAACTCAGCGTCAATCACCGGGCTCGACTCCGAGCTACTAGCTGCTGCCGTTTTACCCGCTGCCGGCAATTGACCTTGAGACACAGAACCCCCGGTAAGTTGAGCTTTCATCTGAGCCAACTCGTCGTCAACATCACCGCCGCTTTCGAGCAAGCGGAACTGTTCCTCTAAATTGCTGCCGCCGGCGGCCAATTCTGCCGAAGCTCCCGCGCGAGCTTCAATCTGCAAAACTTTTTCTTCCATGCGATCAAAAGCTGCCATGGAGCTGCCAGTATTCAATGTGCCAATGGTATTGTTGAGCTGTTCCTGAGCTTTAGCAGCGGATATCCTCGCCTTGAGCATATCCTTCTTAGTCTTAGCTTCGGAAATTTTGCTCTCCAAACCGATCAAGTTGCGCTTGAGACTTTCCACCTGAGCCGATTGCTGATCCAGACTGGCTTTCAGCGTAGCCGCCGTTTCAGCGTGAGACTTTTTGCGAACCAGCGCTTCCCGGGCCAAAGTCTCGTCTCCTTTTTGCAGGGCTAGCTGAGCGCGCTGCTGCCACTGGTTAGACTGAGATTCAGCTTGATTGTACTGAGTCTGGGTGCGTTTTTGAGTGGCGATCGCGCTGGCAACGGCCTGACGCAACTGCACCAAGTCTTCCTGCATATCCGTAACAGACTGTTCTAAAATCTTTTCCGGGTCTTCAGCTTTGTTGACCAGATCGTTAAGATTGGCTTTGACGACTCGGCTAATGCGGTCAAATAATCCCATAATGCTATTTTTCCTGGGTGAGGTGTACGAAGTAGGCGGAAAGCAGGCTTGATAGCCCTAGCCCGCAGTTGTGAAATTCACTCTTGTCAGATTTTTAGTGCGATTTAGTTTTTGGCAATTTTTGCAGACAGATAAATCCAGTTTAAAGCGATCGAGTAATGTGATGCAGGCAAGCTTATTCATGCACCTATCTAGTAAACTACCCGACACTCATGCTTTGCATAGAGTGCGGGCTTTCAGTAGCCCTCAAGACAACTTCGTGCAAAGAGCAGGACATTATCTCGGAACCTCCGGGCAGGTTTACGATCTGCCCCAAAGTAGCAATATTTCTTGCTCCATTCACATCGGCATCGCCAATCCATCCGCATCGCTCATTCAGGCACTCAAACCGCTTACCTTGGCGATTGCCAATCACCTTGCAACAGTGACAAGTTTTCGAGGTATAGCGCGGATCGACCAGTCTTACATCAACGCCAAATTTCACGCCTTTATAGGTTAGGAATTGGCGCAACTGGTAGAACGCCCAACTATTGCTGCGTCTCCGTTCTGTTTTAGACCGTGGCAGTTCATTGGTACGCTCTCTGATTCCGGTCAAGTCTTCCAGGGTAATAGCCTGATTTAATGTCTTGGCTTGCTGGATCAGTCGATAGCTGATGGTATGGTTCAGCCATGTCTGGAATCTCCGTTCTCGTCCACTCAACCGTTGCAAAATCTGTCTCGCCCTTCTACGAGCAGACCTTGTGCCTTTGGACGCTTTACGCTGTAACGAAGCCCGTACACGGCTATATCTGTCTCTGGCTTGTGTTACCTGTTTGCCACTGAATTTCTCTCCAGCAGATGTACAAGCAATGTCTGTGCGTCCCAAATCAACACCCAAGACATCATCAGTCTTTTGTTTCTCTGGTGGCTCAGACTCAAGCTGAATGTTCAGATAAAAGCTGCCATCGTTGCGCTTTACCAAAGTTGCCGTTTTGGGGTCTTGTCCTTGCAGCAAGTGTTTTTGGTAATTACCAATGTGCAGCTTAAACTTTTCTCTGCCCTTGAGCATGGTCAAGCTGACTAACCAATCCGATTCGCGGAAGGTGAAAGTTCTCGCGTCGTAAGTGGCAGAAGTGGAGGCAAACTTCTTAACGGGCTTAACCTTTTGCTTTGCCGTTTTGCGATTAGCGCAAACTCTACGAATTGCGTGAATCGTCATTTGAGCAGACAGCCCAGAATGCGATCGCGCTTCCTTGTAAATCAAGGACTGAACAGCAATCTGATTCGTCAGCTTTTCGGGTGTATGGGTGTTCACGTACTCACAGCATTTTGCAAAGGCAGTCAGTACGGCATTCAGCTTTTCAACCTGCTGCTGCGATACTTCCAATTTGCAAGAGACTGTAAGAACTTGGGACATTTTCAATAGGTGAAGTTTTGCTGTTGTTATTGTAGCGTATTGGCAGCTTTCGGGGTATCGAACCCCTCAATCTGCCCCGCATTCCTCCCGACACTCACCTTTGAGGTAGAGTGCGGGACTCCTGCTGTTCTAGTTGAGTTTAACTTCGATCCGGGAATTCCCCAACAGGCTTCGACCCATCTCTAGCTAGGCTGTTGAGAAGTTTTTGCTGGTCTCGACTCTTGTTATGTTGCCTGGGGTTCAGGATGCGGGCGGCTCGCTCGACGGCAATTTGGGTGTATTCTTGCCCGGAAGCATTTGTGCTTTCATCGCCGCCAACTCGGTATCCACATCGTCAGCACCTTCGAGAGAGAGAAACTTCTTTTCTAAATCATTAGTTCCGAGTTCTGCAATTGCTTCGGAGCGAGCTTCTAGCTGCATGACTTTCTCTTCCATCCGTTCAAAGGCGCTCAAAGCACTGCCGGTACTGAGATTGCCCATCATTTCTTGAAGCCTTTCCGACGATGCGGCCGATCGAGCTCGGGCAATGTACATATCTTTTTTAGATTTTGCCTCGGAAATTTTACTTTCGAGCGCCCGCATATTTTCTTTTAGTTTAGTCACAACAGCGTTCTGTTGTCCGAGACTGGCTTTCATCGCCGTTGCGGTTTCTTGATAAGATTTCTTGCGCGTCAGAGCTTCCCGCGCCAAATTTTCCTCGCCTTTTTGCAAAGCTAGCTGCGCCCGCTGATGCCATTCTGCTGCTGTAGACTCAGCTTGAGAGCACTGGCGTTCAGTGCGTTTTTGAGCTGCAATCGCTCCTGCCACAGCTTGTCTGAGCTGCACTAAATCTTCCTGCATATCCATTACAGCCTGTTCCAGAATTTTTTCGGGGTCTTCAGCAGCCCCGACCAAACTGTTAATATTGGCTCGAATCACTCGCCATAGGCGATCGAATAATCCCATTTTGCCAGTCTCCCGATTTTCAACTTTAGAATTAAGACAGAGAAATCAGAATTAAAAACTAAAAATGAAAACTCCTCAATCGTCTTTTTAATTTTTAATTTGGAAATTTTAATGCCCTCTAAGTTAGGTCATCATGATTATTTTTAAGATGGGTAGGGCGCGAGCATTACCCATCAAAACTGAGCAAATGTTGGGTGAAGCGAAACGGAGGGTTCGTACCTCGGCCCAACCTACTCCCCGATCATCAGTTTAATTGTCTTTGCCTAATTTATGGTTGATAGTATTGTGGCTTCACCCCTTTTTCTTGGAGTTCTTTCACCAAACGTTCTGCTGAGGCAGGATCGTTCAAAGCCCCCATTTGGATCTTGACACCCTTTGAGAAGTTCCGCACGTAGGCATCGGGAACTGCGGTTCTGGCTTGCTGCAGTGATTTTTCGTCGGTGTAATCGGTGACAACGTAATAGAAACCGTCTGCCGCCCGTGCAGGCCTTCCCAGCGGGGATGCGACGGCTGGGGATGCGGCGGCTGGGGATGCTGTCGCCGGGGATGTGGCAGCAGGCTGGGCTGGGGATGGTGTTGGAGGCAGTGTCGGCAGAGTCGGCACAGGCTGGGCAGCGCTAGGGCTGGGAGTGGGAAGCAAAGCCGTACTCAGATTGTTGAGTCCTTGTTCCCTGCCTCTGGGGGGGTTGCCGTCTTCTGTAGGAATCGGCACAACCCCGCTGGGACCCGGAGGCGCTGGAGGGGTTGGCGGGATTGATGCTTTTGGTGAGGGGAAAGGAATCGGGCTGACTGTAGGCTTAACATTGCTGAGAGTGCTCAAATCTAGCTCGACAAATTCCTTGGATACCAGATTTGGAGCTTTCGGCAGTTCCTTGGTGCTGGTATCTGAGATAGAAGTAGAGGCGGGACTGTCACTTGAAGAGGGTGCATTGCGATCGAGGAAACGGTTCAGGCCTGCCATCTTAACCAAATTTGACGGGTACATGACTGCGTAGCCCAAAGCTGTGCACGACAGCAAAAATAGCAGCATCGAACTCAGTCCCAAGGGAGTTAACAAACTTGCTGCTAAACTGCGTTCTACCGTAGGCTCAGCTTTTGACTCGTCCAAACTTTCGATCAGTTTTTCGCTTGATTCGAGATAATTGTTGGGTGCGAAAGCACTGCTAGATAATTTTGTGCCACCCCTGGTAGTTGCTAGCGGGGCATCGCCCTGAGTGCCGGCAAGGGATAGGGGCAGCGATAGCGGCTGCTGGGTTTCTTCCGCAGTCTCCGGCGCCAAATTTTGGGCTAGCTGTTGCTCGGTTGTGGCTGTTTGCTTGCCGGTACGAACTGAGGGCGACACCCACTGTTCGGCCCGCCGCCTGTGCCTTCTGTATGTTGTCAGTTCTGCTTCTAGGTTTACATCTAGACTCCCCAGGACTGCTTGCAAAGCAGGCTTGATTGGGGTTGAAGAGGATTGATGATTTGGGGATTCCACCGACGAACGCTTACTCATTAGCACAACTCCTACCGCCTCTGAATTAATTTGAATCTTTTGATTGTAGAGATAAACAAGAAGCTTGAAAACTTGCCTATTTTATGATTAGCTACTTTTGGCGTCAATGCAACAGGGGCTCGATCGCCTGCTGTCGATCGCCGACAGCTATTTTTCATTTTCATTTGAAAACTGAATTGTTCCTCTTTCCCAGAGGCTGCTTAGCGACACTCTCAGCAAATTTTTGTATTCTAAGCTACCGCTTATTTGTCACCTCTCATACTCGTTGGGCATTTGTACTTTGTCTTGATCCCTAACGGCTTTATAAACTTTTAACCTGTGTTTTTACCTATACAATGAGCAAGCACCAAGCTAATTGTTTCTATATATAACGAGATTATAAATAAATTATAAAATTTAATTATACTTCGGGGATCGCTACAACCCAGACAGCATAAAGGTTGGGAGGCTCTAAAACCTGCTAGCTCTACAAAGGAGAATTAGAGATGAAAATGATTTCCCTAAGAACTTTTATGCAAACCTCCTTAACTTCACCTTTAACTTCAGCTTGTGGTCACTGCCGTCACTATACCCCTGAAGGCAGACGCGGAGGTGTTTGCGCTTTACTAGGCGGCCCGGTTCAAAGTCACTGGAAAGCTTGTGCTTTAGCGGTTTCGCCTTTTAGGTCATCTTGGGAAAACATAGAAGAAATTGGAATGTGGCAAGAATCGACTCTGACGCGGCAGGATGCCACCGTCACTTTTTCCGATCGCCATGCCTGCCAGCTTACAGGCACAACGTTAACCGAAAAATCGGCAGCAGCAGTCTCGGTTTAGTTAGTCGGCTGCAGGATAGGTCATACCATTTTCGATTGGGGAATCACTGATCATTATCATGGTTTGGAGCTGACAAAGCAGTTTCATTCTTTTTGGGAACTGGTATCAATACTGACACTTTTGGACGATCGGGTGCATTTGGCTTTACTAACTCAGAAAAATCCGCAGCATCTTTAATATGAGCGCATAAAAAAACTGATTTTTCCATCCCGCTATGGCAGCCAAGGATATTGACTAAAATCAGGTTGCCGTTTTTCCAAAAAGGCTTGTTTGCCTTCGGCACCTTCTTGGGTCATATAGTACAGCAAAGTGGCATTTCCCGCCAGTTCTTGCAAACCGGCTTGACCGTCACAGTCGGCATTAAAAGCGGATTTCAAACAGCGAATCGCGATCGGACTTTTTTCGAGAATTTCCGCAGCCCACTGAATCCCTTCTAGTTCTAGTTGTTCGACGGGCACGACGCAGTTGACTAAACCCATTTCTAGGGCTTGCTGCGCGCTGTACTGGCGACACAAAAACCAAATTTCTCGGGCTTTTTTCTGGCCGACAACTCTGGCGAGATAGCTAGCTCCGAAACCACCGTCGAAACTGCCGACTTTGGGGCCGGTCTGTCCGAAAATAGCATTGTCAGCAGCGATCGTCAAGTCGCAAATTAAGTGGAGAACGTGACCCCCTCCAATTGCGTAGCCTGCAACTAAAGCAATTACTACTTTGGGCATAGAGCGAATCAACTTCTGCAAGTCGAGCACGTTCAAGCGGGGTATGCCACCTTCGTCTACATATCCCGCAGCACCCCGCACGCTTTGGTCGCCGCCGGCGCAAAAGGCGTATTTGCCGTCTGTATGAGGCCCCGCACCTGTGAAAAGGACAACGCCGATTTTTGTGTCTTCGCGGGCATCAGTAAAGGCATCGCACAGTTCCTGCACGGTTTTGGGACGGAAAGCGTTCCGTTTGTGAGGTCTATTGATGGTAATTTTGGCGGTGCCGCCGCTTTTGTGATAGAGAATGTCTTCGTAGGTTTTGGCGGTTTGCCATTCAATTTGCATAATCAATCAATTTGAGATTTGAGATTGAGCTGAGTCAATCAAGGCAGCGACAAGTCGCTTTTAGATTTTAGAGGCATTCGGTTCAATGGGATACAAGGGTCGATCGACTCTTGCAAAAAAAATAAAGCGGGAGTTAGGCCGAAACCAGGTTTTTTACGAACATACGCCGTGCAACGCTCTTGGTAGGGGTTAAACAACCCGGTTTTTGAGGGTAAGAGTGCCCAAGGCCCATCTCAAATGGACATAGCGTCAAATCCTTGAACTCCTCTCACTACTTTTACTGCCCCAAAATTTATATGCGCTGGATTATTTGCGGAGTAAAATACTCAGCAAGTGCTTTGCTGCTTTGCCAAATACCGGATCGCGGGACTCGAATTCGCTGGGATCGAGTAAAGCTTGAACTTCGGCAAAAGCTTGTGAGTCGAGGGTTCCTTCTTTAGTAAATAAAGTTTCTAGGACTGCAATGTGTCTGGAGTCGAGGCCGAGGCGATTTGCGATCGACTGTAAGTACATTTGCTCCCGCATATCGATGTGTCCGTCGGCCGCTGACATTTCGTAGCCGGAACCGATAAGCAACAGTTTTTCTGATTCTGAGAACAAAGCTGTCAGGGTTAGCAATTCCGTGGGGTTGAAGTAAACCTGCTGTTTGGATACTCCTTTGACAAGGCGCTGAATTAGTTCTACCCGATCGCGGTCGCCGCTGGCAAAGGCTTTGAGAGTCTTTTGCAGCCGTTCTTCTTCTTCAACTGCGATCGTCCTGTCAATAATCATCACTCCGCGCAGGATGGAAATCAGAGCAGTCACAAACACTACCAAAGGAGTGATATCTTGTTCGCGCAGCTTTTGCCGGCTAATGCGGCACAACAGCTCAACAATTTCAGTAGTTATCGTGGTGGTGTCCATAATTAAAAATGACTTTCTATTAAGCTGTAATGTAACTTTCTTTCTCGATCTTAAGTTTTTCTGTTACGTAGGTATGAGGTGAATTCTAAAACTGAGCCATTGTCTATTAGTGATACTACTTATTTTATTCACAAACGCTGGATGACTAGGGCTGTGGAACTGGCACAAGCAGCCGGTGATGCCGGTGAAGTACCCGTGGGTGCTGCAATTGTTGACGGTACTGGCAAATTGATTGCCGAAGCGCAAAATCGGCGAGAGCGAGACTGCGATCCGACTGCTCACGCTGAAATCTTGGCTTTGCGGGCGGCCGGCCAAGTTTTGCAAGACTGGCATCTTAACCAATGCACGCTCTACGTAACGCTGGAACCTTGCCCGATGTGCGCTGGTGCGATCGTCCAAGCTCGGATTGGCCTGCTGGTATACGGAGCAGATGACCCGAAAACTGGCACAATTCGGACTGCTGCTAATATTCCAGATAGCGCGCATTCGTGTCACCGCTTAGAGGTGCTCGGCGGTATTATGGAGTCTGTTTGCCGCGAGCAGTTGGTTTCTTGGTTTGAAGCGCGCCGGAAAATTTAACAGGTAAAATTTTTTACTTTCTTCGGGGCGAGGTTTAATCGAAATTGACCCTTTAGCTGAAATAATAGATCCGTAATTGCCTGATCGAGCTTTCCAGGCGGCCAACTACTTTGTATTAGTGCTGTCCGGTTGGCTGAGGTTTTACCTGTTAGAGATTATCTCTTGCGGGCGCGATCGCTCGATCGGTACAAGGCCAATAGCAAAACTGTCCCGACCCAAAAACTAAAGATTTGTCCAATCACTTACTTTAGACTTTAGATTTCGAGAAAGCAGCTTAATTGCTATGCCCCACACCGCCACGATCGCCGTTGAGTCCAGTAAATCATCTCTAGTGAAGCCAATGCCTGCCAAGGTAGCATCTAATACCTCTCGCGTTTCTCCTTGGTTAACCTCCTTGCTCTATCCGCTAGGTCACTATGTTGTCCTACCGTTTCATTTTGGCAAGATTGAGATAACCGGACAGGAGCACTTGCCGAAAGACGGGCCTGTCATTTTAGCCCCTACGCACAGATCCCGGTGGGATGCCCTGATGATGCCCTATTCAACGGGACAGAAGGTGACTGGACGCGATTTGCGGTTTATGGTAACTGCTGATGAGGTCAAAGGAGTGCAAGGTTGGTTCATCAGAAATTTGGGGGGGTTTGCTGTGGATCTCAAGCATCCGGCAATTGGCAGTCTCCGTTATGGGGTGGAACTACTTCTCGACAAGGAAATGTTGGTGATTTTTCCCGAAGGCGGCATTTTTCAGGATGGCGAAGTTCATCCGATTAAGCCGGGATTGGCGCGTTTGGCAATGCAAGCAGAGTTGAGCAAACCGGGTTTGGGGGTGAAAATTGTACCGATGAGTATCCGCTATCGCCCGCGCATTCCTCAATGGGGTGCTCAGGTAAAAATTGCGATCGGTTCTCCGATTTCGGTGGCAGATTATGCCAATGGTGGCGGTGGTAAAAAAGAAGCACGATTGTTGAGTGCCCAGCTCGAAATGGATCTTAAAAAGCTTGATGAATGTTGAGAGGAAGAAGGAAGAAGGAAGAAGGAAGAGGGAAGAGGGAAGAAGGAAGAAGGAAGAGGGAAGAGGGAAGAAGGAAGAGGGAAGAAGGAAGAAGAAATTATGATATAATGTTTAGTGGTGCTGTCGAGAGACGCAGCACTTATTTGGCTGCTTTGTTATGTCTGTATTAAGTGTGAGCATTAATGGATTGTGCTTTGAACTTTAAGCCTGGTCAAATTGTCAGTTTAGAATGTGGAGATGCGTGCCTGCATTCTGAGGTGATCCAAGTGGTTGAGGCACGTCAAGTTTGTTGGGTGCGCCCTTTAATGTTAGTTGTATCGGTGTCGGGGAAGGATTCAGCGACAGAATACACTTTATCCGATTTGCGAGATGGTGCTGATTTGCTTTGGCCGCTGAGCTTGTTTCGAGCGGCTTTAGATACTGAGGTAATTTCACTGTTGACTGAGTTGCACTCTCTGGATGCTGAAAAAAAGGATGGTGCGATCGCATCTCGGCAACTTAGAGATTTTGTCGATCGAGTTTGGGAAGCTTTTCCGAGTGCTTTTCATTAAGCAGATATCGGGTGTTTTGTCTATTAGTCCGCCAGGGGTTGAAAACCCCTGTCTAATAGCTAAAGTCCTCTTGCATAGGACTGATACCCTCTTAATTCTTCAGTCAGCGTAGGCGGACTTCGTTTGTCTAGAAGCGGTTTGAATCGCCCAATTTTCTTTTCGCTTTTCGCGGACTCTTAGACTAAAATACAGCGTGTGAAAGCTCTTCGGGGTTGAGATTATTGTGAATAACTTGACCGTCGCGGAACCAGACAACGCGACGAGTTTGGCGCGCCACTTCCGGTTCGTGCGTTACCATAACAACAGTCATGCCGCTTTCGTTGAATTCTGTAAAAATATCCATTACTTCTTGAGTAGTTTTTGTATCCAATGCACCTGTAGGTTCATCAGCCAGCAACAACACGGGACGGTTGACAATAGCCCTGGCGATGGCTACGCGCTGCTGCTGTCCTCCTGATAGTTGATTCGGTCTGTTTTGCAGCCGACTTTCCAGGCCTACTTTGGTTAAAGCCTCTACTCCCCGTTCGCGTCTTTCTGCTGCGGGAATGCCGGCATAAACCATCGGTAACATGACATTTTCTAATGCTGTCAATTGAGGCAACAGGTGAAATTGTTGGAAGACAAAACCTAATTTTAAATTGCGAATTCCGGCTAATTCTCCTTCCGGCATTTGGGCGACATCTACGCCGTCTAAGTAGTAACTGCCGGTCGTAGGTCGATCGAGACAGCCGATAATATTCATAGCTGTAGATTTGCCGGAACCCGATGCGCCCATAATCGAGCAATATTCTCCTTGTCTTACGGTCAAGCTGACGCCGTTTAAGGCGCGAACTTCCAGGTCGCCAATCCCGTAAACTTTTGTTACCTCTTCCAGACCGACAACAACGGGCTTTGAGAGGACTTGGGGGTCGAGGTCTTGGTATGTATCGGTTTGTAGTTCAGGCATTTTTTTTTCTGTGCGATCGACACAACTAACTACTAACTTAACACTTCTTATCGGTTTTGGCGGCTGGAAGGGCGATCGTTTGGACGCTAATTGACGAGATATAAAAAAACTAAATCTTTAAGGAGGTGTTTGTGAGTTCTTTGATGAGAGTCATCTGATGTTCTAGCACTAGATAGTTATCTATTTTGCTTTTTCCAGCGCGGGTCAAGCCTTGATTATTGTGGGCATAAATTAGGTCGAGGATATCCTCTTTTGCTGCCTCCGAGAGTGGAAAGTTTATAATGCTGTGGGAAGTGTGGCCGTCGCCAAAAATTCAACTATTTCTGCATAAGCTTTGGGTAGATTAGTGGCTACAGTTAGATTTTTTTTCTGCTTTTTGTGCTTCTCTCACAGCTTCTCTAATTGGGTCAACTTTTTCTGGGCAAACTGGCGGACTTGTTCATCTGGATCCTTGGCAAATCTATGGCGAAGTATTTCTAAAGTTTTTGGGCGATCGGAGTATTGCTTGACCATGATTTCAAGTGCTCTTCGTCTGGGATTATATTGGAAGTTGGACTTGCGTTCAAAAGGATGATTGATAGCAATATCGCCCAACCATTCAAATATACCTGGTTCATCTTTCCAGCCATGTGCTAATTCTTGGACTGCTGAAAATCGCACGTCTAAATTATCATCAGATTGAGCCCTTTGTTTGAGGATAGCTAAGGTTTCTGGGTCATCTTTCCAGCCATGTGCTAATTCTTGGACTGCTGCACCTCGCACATCGAAATTATCATCAAATTGAGCCCTTTGTTTGAGGATAGCGAATATTTCCGGGTCATCTTTCCACCCCCGTGCTAATTCTTGGACTGCTGCTTCTCGCACAAGAAAATTATCATCAAATTGAGCCATTTGCTTGAGGAGAGGTAAGGTCTCCGGGTCATCTTTCCACCCCCGTGCTAATTCTTGAACTGCTGTTAGTCGTACAAAAAAATTATCATCAGATTGAGCCCTTTGTTTGAGAATAGGTAAGGTGTCTGAGTCATCTTTCCACCCCCGTGCTAATTCTTGGACTGCTGCATATCGCACCACAAAATTATCATCAAATTGGGCTATTTCTGTGAGCCAAGGTAAGGTTTTTGAGTCATCTTTCCACCCCCGTGCTAATTCTTGGACTGCTGCTTTTCGTACATCCAGATTATCATCAGATTGAGCCAGTTGTTTGAGGATAGGTAAGGTTTCCGGGTCATCTTTCCACCCCCGTGCTAATTCTTGGGCTGCTGCATATCGCACAGCCCAATTATCATCAGATTGAGCCAGTTGTTTGACCCAAGGTAAGATTTCTGGATAATCTTTCCACCCCCGTGCTAATTCTTGGACTGCTGTGTGTCGCACATCCGAATCCTCATCAAATTCAGCCAGTTGTTTGAGCCAAGGTAAGGTTTTTGGGTCATCTTTCCAAGTAAAAGCGATCGCACTTACTGCTAGAACACGAATTTCAGCAACTAGCGTTTCCTCTTCTTCATAAGCCTCATAATAATAATTGAGGTCATACTTGGTTAACTCTTTTAAGCGTTCAAGCAATTGACTCTCAACCGCAGCAATCTCTTTTCTCTCCCTTACCTCATCCAAACACTTCGCCGCCAAAAACAGATTGCTGAAGTTTTGGACTGCCCCATCCTGTTCAATCAAAAACTCAATCAATTTCCCGGTAAATTTTCCCGCAATCAATCCCGCAATCAAGCACAAAACTTCCTGCCAAGATTCATCATCCCAGTGCTTGCCAAAAACCTCTGTTTTCAACTCATCTAAAGAAAGTTTTTGTGTCTTCTCAAATCTCTCCACCACCTCCGACGCACAGAAATATTCCAAAAAAGTTCGATGCACAAATCCGTAACTATCGGCACCCAAAAAGCATAAAATAAAGTTGCGAGTTCGCAGTTGATTAATTATCAACTTTGCCCGCTCTTTCGATCGATCAAAATCTTTATTCTTCAGATATGCTGTCAGGGTATTCTCCAAATCTTCCGCACTAATAATATTGCCAGCTAAGCCTTCAGGTGCTGCTTGCATTTTGTAAGCGACTCGCCGCAGCATTTCTTGCTTATCTTTAGCATCAATCGTTTTCGGATCGAGCCTGCTATCCTCTACTAAAGACCTTTCCACATCCCATTGATACAGCAATACCCGCGAAGCTTGATTGTAAAGTTCCGCCCTGTCTCTCGGCAATTCTTGACTGCGATTTAAAATCCCCATAATCGTCAACAATAACGGATTCCCCGCTAAATCTCGAATCGTTGATGAATACGCTAAGGCTCTTTCCATGCGATCGCGAATTCGCGCTTTTTCCCCAGCATCAGTAAAAGTTAATTCGTGCCAGCGGCGAACAAAATCCTGAATTTGTTCCGCATTCAAATCTTGGAGAATAAAGTGATGAAACTCTGCATCTTGCAACCGTTGAGGTTTGTAACCAATAATCCGAGACGTGACAATCACTCGCACGCGGGGATACTCATTGGTAAACCGATGAATCGCCGTAATTACATCTTCTCGCTTCCCACAATCGAAAATTTCATCTAACCCATCGAACATCACCACAGCGTCGCCTGCTTTAAGCTGTTCCTGCAATTGATGCTGATTCAAGTGACAAATTGAACCGGGACTTTGATGGAAAAATTCGAGGAAATTCTTGCAATGTCCTGATTCCCCGCTGCGAATGTAAGTCCGCAATTCTATTAGCAGCGGAATCGGCAGAGATGTCACGCTATTTAAGGGGGAACGCGCCCAGTTTAAAGCTAAATATTGTAAAAGAGTAGACTTGCCAGAACCCGGATCGCCTAAAATAACAATGTAGGGATACTTTTGCGTGTCATTGATAACATCTAACACCGATACGATCGGCTGAGAAAAATAACCGCGCCGATATTTCTCTAAATTTTCTAGTTCGATCGCGTCTAATTGATTGCTGTCTTGCAGCCGCCGTTGATGTTCTTTAGGAATTTCGTAAGCTTGGGGCAGAAATGATTCGTAAATCGATCGCACATCTTGGAAAATAAAGATTTGCCAAACTTTCAGTTTTTCCCGATAATCGTAGGTATTGGGATCGACGCTGCTTAAATTGAGATTGCTGTAACGCTCGCACAGAGCTTCTTGATATTGCCTCAAGTCAAAATCGGGGATAATCCCCGCCGTTTCTTGAGTATTTTTCTGAATGTTATCCAGATTTTGAGCCTCCAAAATATCTCGCAAGTCTTTTGAGTCAAAGAGAATTTCTTGAACTTCCACGAGATACTGGTCAGCGATGGTTTGCCACTTAAATTTTTGCGGCAAAGAAGTTAAATTTAGTTGACTCCAGGTTTGTTCGAGAATTGTTGCATCGAGAGATTCGCGATCGCTCTCAAAAGCCTTGCCCAAAATTTCCTTAACGGATTTGTTATTGATAAACTGTTTACCATCTTTAATATACAGCTTAATTTCCTCTGGGGGAAGTCGGCAAAATTTCAACTGCTGTTCCACCAAACCCAAAAACTTTTTGAGGGCTTTGCCCGCTGCGACTTGTCGGGGGTCTTTTTCGCCAAATAAGACGTTTTTCAGGGAATCTTTAAAAAAATCTTTAGCAAAATCCTTCGCGCCGTCTTTGACTAAATCTTCTAAGATGGGTTTGACGAGAATGCCCACTCCCTGCGCCACTCCCCAGATTACAAGCCACTCGCTCATAAAGCTAGCCCGAGAATTAATTTATCTTTATAATATAGCAATTATCAAGGATTGATAAAATTATCAAAAATTGTAGGGTAATCTCCCGTGATTGACCCGATAGGTTAGGGTAGTATCAGTTTTCTGTCGCTACGCTGCGATTAGCCCTGATCCCGCCTGATTGTTGCCCCCTACTCCCCTTAAAAATCCGGAATAGCATCAAAGTTTCGCTTTTTTACAGGGATTTAGGGCGAGCAAGACTTGCCTATAATGAGTGATCGACAATTAGCTCTTTTATTCTTGGCGGTGGCTCGAAAATAGTTAGATTTTTATATGTTTCTTGTCGATCGCTTGTGCTATAGTCTAATAATGGGAGTGTGAGCAATTTTAAAATATACGCCCAAATTCCTATTATTAAATAATACCGTGTCAAGCGCAAAAAGTAAAGTAGTTGACCCCAAAAAAAACACAAAATTTTTGAGATATCATTAAGAAAAGTAAAGGACAAAAATCGTAAAATTGAGATAGGACATTCGCGACAATTATGACATACGACTACGACTTGTTTGTGATAGGTGCGGGTTCCGGCGGATTGGCGAGTTCCAAGCGAGCAGCATCCTACGGCGCAAAAGTGGCGATCGCCGAAAATGACTTGGTAGGCGGAACCTGCGTAATTCGCGGCTGTGTCCCCAAAAAACTCATGGTGTACGCCTCAACATTTTCGCACCTTTATGAAGATGCGGTGGGCTACGGTTGGAGTCCCGTAGAAAGCAGCTTTGATTGGGAAAAACTCATCACCACCGTAGACGCAGAAGTGCGGCGGCTGAGCAAACTGCACATCAGCTTCCTCGAAAAAGCCGGAGTCGAATTAATCTCAGGATACGCCAAATTTATTGATCCCCACACCGTCGAAGTTGGTGACAAGAAATTTACCGCAGCCAAAATCTTAATAGCAGTGGGCGGAGAAGCGCAAAGAGTCCCAATTGTCGGCATCGAACACGCGATTACCTCTCGCGAAATATTCCTCCTAAAAGAGCAGCCAAAACGGTTAGCAATTTGGGGCGGGGGCTACATCGGGGTTGAATTTGCTTGCATTATGAACGGGTTGGGAAGCCAAGTAACTCAAATCATCCGCCGTGACTTAATTTTGAACGAATTTGACACAGAAATTCGCACCAACGTGCAAGAAGGAATGATTAAGCACGGCATAAACATTTTGACAGAAAGCTCGATCAACCACATTGAGAAAACCCCAGAAGGCTTAAAATTAACTCTGTCGGGAACATCCGAAGGAACGCTAATAGTAGACGCGCTGTTGTGCGCTACCGGGCGTCAGCCTAATTTAGAAAAATTGGGTTTAGAAAATGCGGGAGTAGAAACAGATAAAGGTGCGATCGCAGTTACCAAAGACAGCCGCACCAGTCAGCCGCACATTTTTGCAGTGGGAGATTGCACCAACCGCATCAATTTAACGCCAATTGCGATCGCCGAAGGACGCGCTTTTGCAGATACTGAATTTGGGAACAATCCGAGAGCAATCACTCACGAAAATGTCCCGTCAGCCGTATTTTCCCAGCCGGAAGCAGGTACAGTCGGCTTAAACGAAGTGCAGGCTAGAGCAAAGTTTCCCGATTCAATTAAGTGCTACACAGCCAAGTTTCGACCGATGTTTCACGCTTTGACAGGTGCAGACGAGAAAACTTTTGTCAAGTTAATCGTTGAGACTAATACTGACAGAGTTTTGGGCGTGCACATGGTTGGGAAAGACGCGGGCGAGATTATTCAAGGAATGGCGATCGCTGTTAATATGGGAGCTACGAAGAAAGACTTCGACGCGACTATTGGCATTCACCCATCGACTGCTGAAGAGTTTGTAACTCTGCGGTAAAGTGGGCGAAGCCGCTAGGGGTTTAAACCCCTGGCTAATAGCTAAAGTCGGTTAAAACGGACTCAAGAAAACTATTTTGAATAACAGGCAGGATGCCTGTTCCACACAAAAATTTAATTTTTTGGTTGTGGGGTGGGCGTCCCGCCCGCCCAAAAATACAATTTAGATACAAAACAGCTTATTAATGAGTAATTCAACCAAACAAAACAAAATTTTAGCATTCTACCTCGGTCAGCAGCGTGATTCACAAGGTCGGGCGATCGAGGATATATGGTCGTGGGATTACCAGAAGCTGGAATCCGTGCACAATTACATTCAATGGCTGTTTCCGCTGAGAGAAAAGAGCCGCTTTAATTCCAGTGCTCCTACTTTAAATGATGAGGTGATTCAAGCTTTTAGAACAAGTGAAGAGTTGAAAAATCGCTTACTCAAATCTCTAAAAGTCATGCTGGCATTTTACGGGTTGGAATGTCGCGAAGGGGAAAACGCAGAAATTGTAATTGCCAAATCGGCAGAATATTTGTCAAGAAAAAGAGAGTGGATTGAACCATTTAATCACAACTATCTGCGGCTGACTAGGATTCTCACAAGTTTGACAAATTTGGGATTGAAGAATTATGCTTTGGCTCTTTTCAGGTGTTTGGATGAGATATATAAGGAAAATAAAGAAAGTATTGGTTTAAAAACTTATACATATTGGAAAAATGCTGTTAATAGTTAAATCGCTCGCGACAAGTCAATCAGCGGGACAGTAACCGAACGCTACGAACACAATAAATAATGGATAAAGCAATTACAGAAAATCACTCTCAGTCGGGCCGAGAAATTTATCAAAGGATTTCCAACAACATTCAAAAAGTGGTGAAAGGGCAATCAGCAGCAATCAGGAAATTGCTGTCAGCCTTTGTGAGTGGCGGGCACGTCCTCCTAGAAGATTATCCCGGTACAGGTAAAACTACCCTAGCTAAAGCCCTAGCCTTATCTGTCGATGTCAGCTTTAAACGCATTCAATTTACACCTGACCTTTTGCCATCCGATATCTTGGGCATATCCATGCTCGACCCCAATCAACGCACGTTCCATTTCCACGAAGGCCCAATTTTTGCTAATATTATCTTAGCTGACGAAATCAATCGGTCATCACCGCGAACCCAATCCGCCCTCCTAGAAGCAATGGCAGAATTTCAAGTCAGCATTGACGGAAATTTGCACAAACTTAAAGACCCATTTTTTGTCATTGCTACTCAAAATCCAGTAGAATCTCGTGGCACTTATCCACTTCCTGAAGCCCAAATGGATCGCTTTGCAGTTCAATTTAGTCTAGGATACATCTCGCCAGAAGACGAAGTTAACCTGCTCGGAGACCAAATTCATCAACATCCTATTGATACACTTCAAACCTGCGTTAATTTAGAGGATTTAATTAGCTTAAAACAGCAGGTAAAGCAAGTTAGAATTAGTGAAGAATTGAAACGTTACCTCGTAGATATCGTGAATGCAACTCGCTCAGCAGAAGGCGTACAACTAGGGGCGAGTCCCAGAGCTTCCCTAGCTTTAATGAAAGTTGCTCAAGCATTAGCTTTCTTCGATGGCTATGAGTTTGTTACGCCAGAACATATTCAAGAACAAGCGGTATCAGTCATCGCTCATCGCCTAGTAATGGAACCTCAAGCGCGTTTTTCTGGTAGAATGGCCCCTGGTGTTGTTGAAGAAATTATTAAATCTATTCCTGTACCCGCGTAAAAAATGAAACGTGTTTTCTACGCTATTTTTCGCTTCGGTGCGCGTGTAAATCGATCGCGAAAAAAGCGATTGACCAACAATGGGTTAGCAGTGCTTAGCTGCACGCTTTTAGCGGGAATTTTAGGATTAGATACTAATCAGACTGTGACTTATCAAATCTTTACTTTCCTGTTGTCAATTATAGGAATAGCCATAATTTTTAGTAAATTTTTTCGCTTCCGCTTCAATGCAGTACGGTTCTTGCCAAAGTTTGCAACTGTTGGAGTCACTTTAAAATACCGTATTCTCATTCATAACAAAACTAGCCAGAGTCAAAATAACCTGAAATTGTGGGAAAATTTTGCCGACATATACCCAAGCTTTCAAGAATTTATAGAAACACCTGAACCCGGTGAAGAAAAGCGCACTTCATTGGATAAATACTTCGGCTATTATCGTTGGCTGTGGCTGATTTATAGAAAACAATGCGCCACAGCTAAATCCATAGAATTGCCTCCTCTTCCACCCAATAGCAAAACAGAAGTGGTAGGTGAAATTACGCCGTCCTGCAGAGGTGTTATCCGCCTCAGTGGTCTAACAGTTACTAGGTCTGATCCTTTTGGGATTTGGAATGCTTGTAAAACAATTTCCTTGCCCCAATCTATGTTAATTTTACCCAAACTATATCATTTACCAGCAATTCAGCTTCCTGGCTCAAGAAGATATCAATCAGGTGGCGTAACATTAGCTTCATCCGTAGGAGATTCAGAGGAATTTAGGTCTCTGCGGGATTATCGACCGGGAGATTCGCTACGCCAAATTCACTGGAAAAGTTGGGCAAAAGCAGGTAAGCCAATTGTCAAAGAAGAACAAGATGAATTTTTTGTGAGGCACGCCTTAATTTTGGATACATTTCAAAGTGTAAAATATAGTGAAATTTTAGAAGAGGCTATCTCAATTGCTGCTTCATTATCCTATGAAGTTCAGACTCAAGAATCCTTATTAGATTTGATGTTCGTCGTTCAAGAAGCTTATTGTTTTACCTTTGGCAGAGGGCTAAACTCTACTGAAAAAATGCTAGAAATTCTCGCCTCTGTCGGTGCCTGTCAGGATAAAGCTTTTGACTCGCTCACCTCAGTTTTGATGAAAAAAATCTCTCTGCTAAGCGGTTGTATTTGTATATTTTTGTGTTGGGATGAACCTAGAAAAAAATTAGTAAATTATCTGAGAAGTCGCGGTATCCATACATTAGTTTTAATTTTAACAGAGCGAGAAGCTCAATTAGAGAGCTTAAATTTAGAGTTGATTAAAGATGACTTAACAAGCTGCCATATTTTAAAGCTAGGTCAAATACAAGAGGAGTTAATGAAATTATGAAAATGCCACTGTTTCTTTTGGGTGTTAGTGTAATTTTTTGGGGCTGGCAGACGGGACTATTGTTTTTTGCTTTGCCAATTGCTCTGATTTTAGAGGCAGCGAACTGGTTGCCTTATCGGTGGGATTTTTCAGCTAGTGATTTTAGGCACCTTGCTAATTTCTGCCTGATTTTTTTGTGCTGTTTGCTGGTTTATCTCCTGGTCGCCAACCGTTCTCTTTACTTGATATATAATTTGTTGCAGTGGCTTCCTGCTGTATTTTTTCCACTGGTAGCTGCTCAGGTATATTCCGTCAAGGAAAGTCTGGATATACGCCTAATGTTTTTGTGGCTAAGCAAGGTCACAAAAAAAGCACCACTTAACCCCTTGATGGTGAATCTAAGTTATCCATATTTTATCTGTTGTCTGCTATCCGCTAGTGCGACGAACAGTAGAGAGATCTCTTTTTATGCTGGGATATTTGCCTTAACCGCTATTGCTTTGTGGTCTGTGAGACCGAAAAGATTTTCATCTATTCTCTGGCTGGGTCTGATGTTAATTGCTGGCAGTATAGGATTTATAGGACAGATGGGCCTGCACCAACTTCACCTAGCAGTAGAACAGCAAGCAATCTCATGGCTTAGTCAGGGGAATTCTCAAGAAACAGATTTTTTGAAAAAACAAACGAACATCGGGTCAGTGGGATTATTAAAACAGTCAAATGAAATTATTTTTAGAGTTGCTGCTGAAGCTAAACAGACTCCTCCCCGACTGCTAAGAGAAGCCACTTATAATCGCTACAACTCTTCACTTTGGCTCGCCTTAAATCCTAACTTTGTTCCCGTACAACCAAAGATTAATGGCACAAGTTGGGATTTAGGCGACCAACTACCCAATCCATCAACGATTACTATTTCGGCTACACTCCCAGGCAACCAAGGTTTATTAAAGCTGCCAGATGGAACTTTTAAAATTGACGCATTGCCTGTCAGTCAGATGGAAAAGAATAAATATGGCACAATAAAAGTGGTGGGAAAAGTTGATATGCTGGCTTATCGAAGCTACTTTAATAATAATTTTTCTGTAGATAGCCCACCTACAGAAGACGACCTGCAAATACCCAAATCAGAAATAGCTGCACTGAATAAAATCCTCAGTCAAGTGAATACTCAAGGAAAGTCGCCACCAGAAATATTAGATAAAATAGAGTGGTTTTTCCTAAAAAATTTCGTTTATTCACTGAAGCTGAGGGGCAAAGATAATGATGCTACGCCTCTATCAACATTTTTACTGGACACTCGCTCTGGACATTGTGAATATTTTGCTACCGCTGCGACACTTCTCCTAAGAAAACTCGGTATTCCAGCCCGTTATGCTGTTGGATATTCAGTTCACGAATTTAGTTCTTTGGAGAACCAATATATTGTAAGAAGTCGCCATGCTCATGCTTGGACTTTGGCTTATATCGCGGGAAAATGGCAAGCTTTTGATCCTACGCCTTCTGATTGGGAAAGCATGGAGGATGCTGCTGCTCCCCCAGGGGCATTTATCTCGGATTTATGGTCGCTATTGAGTTACAAAATTGTGCTGGGGGTGCGATATTTCTCAGGTAGCAATGGATTGAAGTATGGGGGACTCATCCTGCTGGCAGCATTAATATTTTTTCGGAGTCGTAATCCTAATTTCAAGAAAGCTGTACGCATTTTATCTAACAAACAAAGATGGCTAAAAGCTATTTATAACAAAGATTCGTTGACTCCGAAATCGGAATTTTATGTAATCGAACAGGCGTTAAATGAGTCTGGACTTATTCGCCCTCCTTCCGAGTCTTTAAAAAATTGGATCGAGAGGTTAAAAAAAGAAAAACCGGAATTATATTGTCTCGAAGACTTAGCAGTGCTGCTCGATATTCATTATTGCGATCGCTTCGATCCCAAAGGAATTCAAGACGCACAAAAAGCTGAATTTAAATTGGCAATTCAATCCTGGATCGAGCAATATCGCAGGCAGGCGATCGCCTCAAACTCTCAGGTTAATAAAAGCGGTAAGTCTACTCTAGCTTTTCTCAGGTAGATGATGTACAGATTTAGATTTTAAATTGGGGGATTGAATACTTTTTAATTGATTCGTAAATTCCCTAATTATTCAGTTATTCAATCTAAACTTGTACCTCCCTTAATTGAGAACCGCTATATATACCTTTTCTAAATCCCTTGTACAAGACCGTCGGTTATTAGACAAGTCACAATTGCTTTATGCCTACTTAAGAGAACTGCCTTATCAGGGTACTTATACAATTAATCTACCCTCCGACCAAGCCATTGGTCGAACAGCAAGAGTGGAAACTAGCTCATAATCGACTTTTGTGTACGCGGTAGCCTTAAAAAGGGGGACGAAAGAGAAGATTGTTGTCCCCCCGCAACGATTCGGGCAGCGCCGGGGCGATCGGGTTTTAATCGCTCGACAGAAGACTCGCACTACATTTGAGGTTAAGTTGATACCAATGGGCATTGTCATGTCCCTACCCGCTGAGCAAATTTTTACTGGTTTTAGTTGTGACTAGGCGCTTAGCCAAATTAACGCTTGTGGGGCGAGTCAGAGCGTCCATTTTCTCAACCAAGGCTCGGACTCTGGATTTGGGTTCCCAGGCTTTACACCTCGGAACCCTTTAATTACAGGAAAAATCAGGACACGGCAGTGCCGTTTCCCTACCTGCCGCCTCGTCAAAAAAAAATTTTAAATCCTTTGAACCTTTTTCGCGATCGCCCTGTCTAAACACTTCAGATAACGAACTGGTGGGGGAGACTTCACAGGTGTTAGGTGTGCCAGCCAATGTTTTAATCGATGACTGTTCCGACTCGGACTTAGTTGCTCAATGTTTAAAGGGCGATCGCACTTGCTTTCGCTACCTTTACCAACGCTACCAACACAAAGTCAGGTCAACCCTTTACCAACTCTGCGGCCCGTCACTTCTTGACGATTTAGCACAAGAAGTATTCCTGCGAGTGTGGAAAGGATTGCCCAAACTCAAGCACCAGGAAAACTTTTCTACTTGGCTTTATCGAATCACTTGGAATGTGGCTTCCGACCAAAGACAAGCATTTGCTAAACAGCATTCTTTTGACTCCCAACTCAAAAATCAAGAAACAATGGATCGGGTTATTCTCAAAGATAACACATCGGACTTGATGCAGTTGCACTATCAAGATTTAGTGCAGCGGGGACTGGAGCAATTGAGCTTTGAACACCGCAGCGTTTTGGTGCTGCACGACTTAGAAGACATCCCGCAAAAAGAAGTAGCCCAAATTTTGGGACTGCCAGCAGGAACCGTCAAATCTCGCGTGTTTTATGCCCGAAATGCTGTGCGGCAATTTTTGCAAAAAGAAGGTGTCAGCGAGCTATGAATAACCCAAGCAGCGACCAAGAGCTAGTTAATTTCTTGAAGCAACATCGCCCAAGTCTTCCTGAAGCTGCACCAGATTTAGAGCTAAAAATTTTAGCAGCAATAGAAAGTAATCAGGCGAGCCTTGTTAATGAAAACCACCGGGAAAAAACGCGAGTAACTGCGTCACCTAAGTCTAATGACAGGTTAAAAATATCATCTGTTTCTAAGTGGGCTGTGTCGTCTGCGATTGCTGCGGGTCTGCTAGTTCTTTGGTCTGGCTACCGTCCGTTTGAGACTGCACAATTGCCAGATAAGGAAACAGCTCAGTTAGAAGCATTTTTAGTTACTAACTGGGAGGGCGTACTGCATGATTCTCCCCAAGAAAATATGACCGATCGCTCACAAACAGACTGGTTGACTTTCAGCCCGGGTGCTGACAGTGAACCGCCCACAAATAAGTAATATCAAAGAGGCAATTTTCATGTCAATTCGTCGTATATCTGCCCTAGCGGTTTTAATGCTGACTCTCGGTAGCACAGCCGCAGCAATAGCAGTTCCTAATCCCCTAGAACCGGAAACAATTGCACAAAATCAGCGTCCCAATCGACCAGGTGGCAGGGAAGGTGGGATGTTCGAGAAACTTAATTTAAGCGCCGACCAAAAGCAGCAAATGCAGGCAGTGCGCGATCGGTACAAAGACCAAGTTTCCCAGCGGATGCAAGCAGTCCGCCAAGCCCGACAAGAATTGGAAACGATGATGTCCGGCACGGCAAATGCTAGCGAAATACGCGAAAAACACCGTCAAATAATCGGATTGAGACAGCAGTTGGAAGAGGTGCAATTTGAAAGTACACTTGCAATGCGAGAAGTGCTCACTGCCGAACAGCGCAGCCAATTAGCTCAACTAATGCAGCAGCGCCGACAAACTGCTAAAAACAGGATGCAAAACGGTCAAAAACCGCAGTAATTGACGAGTAGTTTTGAGTGAATCGCAGAGTGCGTAAGCACCCTGCGATTTATTAGTTCAAGCTCCCATATTGGAAGCATCTCAATGAAAGGAGCTAAGCTAGAATGTGGAGTTTTGAGGCAGGAGGCAGAAGGAAAGAGGAAGAAGAAAGGAGCCATAAGAAGTGTTTTTACAAATATGAGATGCTCCCCCCAGATTCATGGAGTAAATCTAAAATCTAAACTCTCACATCTCAAACCTAAAACCGAATGACCCCTCTAGCTGGGACGCCAACGTTAGCTTTCATGCTGGTTGCGTCGCCTAATGTAAAGGTGTGGGTTGAGATTTTCCCCTCCGGCATGATATCATCAGGCTGCTATATTTGGTTTGTTAGTTGAAATTAGCTTTTAATATAGAATTTACTAAATGAACTGCCGACAAGGCAGAAACTACAGAGGTGAGAGAAAGAGCCAATTAGAAATTTATTGATAGGAGTACAATTTTATATTAAACCGGAGCGATGGAAATGAGATTGTTAAAACCCTGGCGTTTAGTTTTATTAAGTCTAGTTTTTGGGATGGCTATAATTTTATCAAATTGCGGCACTCCTTCAAACACGGTTAGCAATAATTCTCCAACTGGACCAACTCCTGCTGCGGTTCCGGCTGGGGCTTTAGTTTACGGTGCGGGCGGGCCGCCGATCAATCTGGAACCGGGAAATATTACTGATGGCAATTCGGTGATTGTTATCGACCAAATTTACAATCGCTTGACTGATTTCAAACCGGGAACTGTGGAACTTGAGCCGAGTCTCGCTACTGAATGGTCAAGTTCTAAAGATGGTAAAACTTGGATTTTTAAGTTGCGTTCGGGGGTAAAGTTTCACGACGGCACGGATTTTGACGCGGAAGCTGTTAAGTTTAATGTGGAACGCTGGTGGGATGCCAAAAATCCTAACGGTTTTCGAGAAGCGGGCAAGAATTATCCGATTTGGAAAGATTTTTTTGGCGGATTTAAGGGAGAAAAAGATTCTTTAGTAAAAAATGTGGCAGTTGTTGATAAGTCTACAATTAAATTGGTTTTGAATCGACCTTTTGCTGCTTTTCCGTCGGCGATAGGTTCCGCTTATTTCGGGATGGCGAGTCCGACGGCGGTGAAAAAAGCGGGTGCTAAATACGGCACTCCGGGGTCGCTGGCGGTGGGTACTGGGCCTTTTATGTTTAAGGAATGGCGATCGGGCGATCGCATTGTTTTGGAGAAAAACCCGAATTATTGGAAAACTGGCACCCCAAAAGTCAATCAATTGGTAATTCGTTTTGTTGACGATCCGGCGGCGAGACTGGCTCAATTGCGAGCTGGACAACTTGATTTTACTGTGGATTTAACGCCGGATCAATTGAAAGAGGTTCAAGCAGATCCTAATTTAGAAGCTGTTGTGCGACCTTCTTTTAATGTCGGTTATTTAGGGTTAAATCCGAGTTACGAACCTTTATCAAAACCGGAAGTCAGGCGGGCGATCGCCCAAACAATTAACAAGCCAGCAATAGTCCAAGCTTTCTGGGGAGAACTGGGAAAACATGACTCGCAATTTATCCCGCCTTCGCTGAGTTGGGCGGCGTCTGATAAAGTTAAAGATTATGAATTTAACCCGCAGCAAGCTAAAGCAATGCTCGCGAAAGCTGGTTATCCGAACGGTTTTGATTTGGATTTGTGGTATATGCCCGTCAGCCGTCCCTATTTTCCCACACCGAAGCCGATTGCTGAGGCTTTTGCGGCTGATTTGAGCGCGATCGGGATTCGGGTAAAATTGTTGACAAAGGATTGGTCTGCTTATTTAGCCGATCGGGTAAAACCTCCCGGATTTCAAGCTTTTATGATGGGTTGGATTGGAGATTACGGCGATCCAGACAATTTTTATTATCCTCACTTCGGGCCTGGTTCCACGGGGGATTTGGGAAATTGGAAAAATCCGAAAGTTCTGGAACTTTTGGATCGGGGGAGGGCGAGTGGCGATAAAGCAGCTAGGGCGAAAATTTATGCGGAAGTTAGCCAGATTTTGCACGAGGAAGCTGTGCGTTTGCCGATCGTACATTCGCAGCCGCTTTTAGGAAAACGCAAGAATATTCAAGGTTGGATTCCGAGTCCTTTGGGGTCGGAGTCTTTTGAGGAAGTGGGCAAAAATTGAGAGTTTAGATCGAGACACCTCTCCTCGGTTCTCATA
The DNA here is from genome assembly GCF_036701505.1 of Microcoleus sp. Pol11C2. Classification (NCBI taxonomy): domain Bacteria; kingdom Bacillati; phylum Cyanobacteriota; class Cyanophyceae; order Oscillatoriales; family Microcoleaceae; genus Microcoleus; species Microcoleus sp. Pol11C2. The sequence continues at coordinate 62,833 of NZ_JAUBQX010000024.1, read as the reverse complement.
CTTAACATGAATTTACCTTAACAAACACCATGGACAGCAATCGGCAACCTGCAAATCATCAGCCACAAATTATTTTGATTACCGGGAACATGGCGGCCGGAAAATCAAGTGTTGCCCAATCACTTGCCGAACGGTTGCCCAAAAGTGTCCACCTTCGCGGCGATATCTTTCGTCGCATGATTGTAAATGGACAGGCGGAAATGGCGTTAAATTTGTCAGCAGAGGCATATCAGCAGCTTCAACTGCGGTATCACCTAGCAGCAATGGCAGCGCGACACTATCTCCAGGCTGGTTTTACGGTGGTTTATCAAGACATCATCATTGGTTCGGCACTGGCTGAGGTACTTGCCACTTTCCACGATGTGCCGTTGTCCGCGATCGTTCTGTGTCCGAAGGCAGAAGTTTTAGCTGCACGGGATGCAGCAAGATCGAAGACCGGATATGCCAACGAAACAATGGTTGATGCCTTCGATCGCATTCTCCGTACCCAAACTCCTCGCCTTGGCTACTGGCTGGATTCAACCCATCTAACGGTAGAAGAAACGGTCGATCGGATTTTGGCAAATTTGCAAGGTGAATGAGATCAACTGATGTTTCAATATATTGTTAAACGTTTGCTGGGACTATTGCCAGTCCTTTTCGGAATCACTCTGCTAGTATTTATATTTTTGCATTTGATACCGGGAGACCCAGCTACAGTGCTTTTGGGAGAACGGGGAACTCCCGAACAGGTGGAAATTTTGAGAGCAAGGTTGGGTCTGAATCAGCCTTTGCCTTTGCAATATTTGGCGTTTTTATGGAGTTTGCTGCGCTTCGATTTGGGAAATAGCATTCTTAGCGGTATTCCGATAATTGATGAAATTAGAATTCGCTGGCCTGCTACTTTTGAACTGTCTGTGGTGGCGATGTTGGTGGCACTTGTTATCGGAATTCCGGCGGGGATTTTGGCTGCTGTTCGGAAAAATAGCTGGCTGGACAATCTCGCGATGAGTGGTTCGTTAATTGGCGTATCTTTGCCAGTGTATTGGTTGGGATTGATATTGATTTATTTGTTTGCTGTTTATCTGAAATGGCTGCCTCCTAGCGGGCGGATTAGTGTAGATTTGGGGTTTGGTTTTAAGTCGATTACGGGTGTTTATATTTTGGATTCTTTGCTGAGGTGGAATTTAGCGGCTTTGCGGGATGCGATCGCCCATTTAATCCTTCCAGCTTTGACTTTAGGAACTATTCCTCTGGCTATTATAGCTCGCATCACTCGTTCTGCGATGCTGGAAGTGCTTTCTCAAGATTACATCCGCACTGCGAGGGCTAAGGGATTGCCGGAATATTGGGTGATTTTGAAACACGCTTTGAAAAATGCGTTTTTACCGATCGTCACAACTATAGGTTTGCAGTTCGGCACTCTTTTAGGCGGCGCTATTCTGACGGAAACGATTTTCTCGTGGCCGGGAATTGGTTCTTGGATTTACACTGGTATTCTGACGCGGGATTACCCAATTGTCCAAGGAGGAGTAATTTTTGTGGCTGTGACTTTTGTACTGATTAATCTGGTAGTTGATATTTCCTATGCTTTTTTTGATCCCAGAATTCAATACCGTTAATTAAAAGGAAATCAGACACGAAATGCTTGTTTAACATCCGGCCGCAACAGGTAGTAAAGGCTAGCTACTGCAAAACCCAGAGTTAAAAAATTGACTGCTGTACCGCCGCTGCCCACCATTTTGGTAATTTGCGTGAGGGTGGCAAGGATATGGACAATTAACGTTCCCGCCCAAGCCCAATTTTTGAGTTGAAACAAGCCCCAAGTTAAGAGTAAGGAGAGGAGGCCTAAGATGAAACTAATCGCAGCAAAAATTCCAATAAAGCCGCCGATTACAGCGCCAACTTTTGCGCCGCCGAAAGCCGCACCGAGACCGCCAAAAATGCCTGCAAAAAGTAAGATGAACAAACCATCAAGGAGGCTGAATACGCCGCTAATTAGCTGCAAAATTGCCAAAACTGTAACGCTTTGAGGACGATTCATTGTTTTGATTTTCCATTTTTAACGGATTTGCAAAATATTTTAACCTGTTGTGGACACAGGGCGGATATGTATTCAGGACTTACGCACCGCTACCCGTGAAACCGGGTTTATGAGAATAAGTGTGTCCATACTGTGCCGTTGCGAGATTCGCACTGGCAGATCCCGCTGCGATGATCGCTAACAGGAGTCCGCAATGACCTAGTGACGGTCGATCGCCCGCTGCCCGATCGGCTTTTCTTGCTGGTGAGGAGCGCGCTTTTAGATCCCAAAAATCATATTTTTTGCTAAAATATATTTTTTTTTTGCAGCAACCGGAAGCGATTCTGTTTGATCCCACCTCTTTAGGCTGAAAAAACTTAACATTTTTTAATAACTTGCAAAGATTAGCTATAATTGTTTACAGGTGCTGGTTGGGGAACTTTTTATAAATCACCCGATCGGATGAGTCTGAAAGACGATGCCAAGCATCAGCAAAAATTTTACCTTTAAGGTAATCCTGAGATTAAATTAGGTGAGTCGGTATGATAGTTAGCCCTAAAAAGGAAACTGCTCAGGTCAAAGTGGAAGATTCTCAGACTCTAGACACCAAGGCCGCAGAGACCAAAATTGCAGATAATAAAACCGCCCAAAAGCAGTCTCCGAAGAAACCCGCGCGCAAACCGCAGCGGTGGGCGATTGGGTTGGTTGCAGCCGGGTTGCTAGCTGTACCGACCACTATATATGTAGCAAAAAGTCGATCGCAGCCCAAAGTAGATGCGATCGCCACTATGACAGTGCCGGTGGAAGCGCAAGACCTCACGGTGCGGATCACGTCCAGCGGCACCGTGCAGCCCGTACAGCGCGTGAATCTCAGTCCCAAAGGCTCCGGCAGGATCGCAGAATTATTTGTCGAACAGGGCGATAAAGTCGAAGCAGGACAAATCGTTGCTCGCATGGAAAGCCGCGATGTAGAAGCTCAACTAGCTCAAGCTAAAGCCCGCGAAGCCAGCGTGCGAGCCAAACTAGCCAAAATCGAAGCCGGGAATCGATCGGAAGACATCGCCAGCGCCCGAGCGCGCTTAGATCAAGCCGAGGCCAGTCTCGCGCAAGCCCAAGCCGGCAGCCGCGTTGAAGAAGTTGCAGGAGCCAGAGCCCGCTTGCAGCAAACTCAAGCTGGTTTGCAGCGACTGCGAGCCGGCAGCCGCGTTGAAGAAGTCAGCCAAGCGCGAGCTCGTTTAGCCCAAGCTCAAGCTCGTTTAGCAGACGCTCAAACCGGCAGTGTCAAACAAGAAATTGCCCAAGCACAAACGCAAATTGACTCGAGTAAAGCCCAAGCCGAACTAACTGCTCAACGGGTGGAACGCAATCGGCCGCTAGTGGAAGAAGGTGCTCTTGCTAAAGATAAACTGGATGAATTAATTAAAGAAAATCGTACAGCCCAAGCTAAATTAATAGAATCTCAAAGACGCCTGCAACAACTGCAAGAAAATCGGCTGTCGCAAATTCAGCAACTGCAAGCTGCTGTGCAAGTCGAGCAGCAAGCATTGAACCAATTGCAAAACGGCACGCGATCGGAAGAAATTACCCAAGCCGAAGCAGAAGTTGCCGAAGCTAAAAGCAAATTAGTGCAGCTAGAAAACGGCAACCGTCCAGAAGAAATCGCCAAAGCCGAAGCAGCAGTTGCTGAAGCAAAAAGCCAATTGGCCGCACAAGAAAACGGTTCTCGCCCGGAAGAAATAGCTCAAGCTCAAGCTGAATTAGCCGAAGCTCAAGCTCAAGTTCGCTTTCAAGAAGTGCAATTAGAGGATACGAAAGTTCGCGCTCCTTTTGCTGGAATTATTACCCAAAGATACGCCATTCAAGGAGCTTTTGTAACTCCCGCAACTTCGGCCTCGGAAGCTACTTCGGCAACTTCGACATCGATTGTCGCTTTAGCTAGAGATGTGGAGGTATTGGCGAAAGTCCCGGAGGCTGATATCAGTCAAATTAAACCGGGTCAAGAAGTTGAAATAGTCGCTGATGCTTATCCAGATAAAGTGTTTAAAGGCCGCGTTAAATTAATTGCGCCGGAAGCTGTTAAGGAACGGGATGTGACGCTATTTCAAGTGCGAGTTGCGATTGACACGGGCAAAGAGTCGCTGCAATCGGGGATGAATGTAGATTTGAGATTTGTCGGTCAAAAGCTGAGCAATGCTTTAGTTGTGCCTACGGTGGCAATTGTCACTAATAAAGGTCAAACGGGTGTGCTAGTTCCTGATGAGAAACAACAGCCGAAGTTTAAACCTGTTACCGTTGGCTCGACTATTGGCAACAAGATTCAGATTTTAGAGGGTGCAAAAGCGGGCGATCGCGTTTTTACCGAACTTCCTCAAGGTAAAAAGCTGGAGGATATTATCAAGAATCAGAAATAGGGCATAGGGCATGGGGGATTATTTATCTCGATCGCTCTAGGGTGTTTTCAAACCCCGATATCCCCCCTAAAAACCCTTAATAAGGGGGGGAGAAGAGTATTCAAAGTCCCCCTTATTAATGGGGCTTTAGGGGGGTCGAGACTCGACTATAAGCGAGATTTATTATGGGTTTAAATATTAAGTTGACACCAATAATCCCAATTCCCTAATCTAAAATCTAAAATCACAAATCTAAAATCGAATTATGGATATTGTTGAAAGCGTCAAAATGGCCGTCACAACTTTGATGGCAAACAAGCTTCGCAGCACCTTGACGATGTTAGGAATTATCATAGGCAATGCTTCTGTCATTTCGATGATCGGTATCGGGGAAGGAGCTCAAACATTTATCGAGGGACAAGTTAACTCTCTGGGTTCAAACTTGCTATTTATTATTCCCGGAAGTCCTGAAGCGCAAAGCCGCCCGGTGATTCCGCCACAGACTTTAGTAGTGGAAGATGCAGAGGCGATCGCATCTCAAGTTCCTTCTGTCCAAGAAGTCGCACCAACCCTAAATGACAGTCAACTCGTTACTTACCGCAATAAAAATGTCTCATCTTCCATTGTCGGAACTACCCCAGAATTTCTGACAGTCAGAAGCTTTGATGTTGGTCAAGGTCGATTTTTAAGCAAATTAGATTTAGAAAGACAAGAAAATGTTGTTGCTTTAGGATCGGAAGCAGCCGAACAATTGTTTGGCACTACACAGCCAGTTGGTCAATACATTCGCATCAAAAACTCGACTTTTCAAGTGATTGGTGTCATGCAAGCGAAAGGCTCAAGTTTTGGCGACAATCAAGATATGAATGTTTATTTGCCACTGACAACAATGGCAAATCGAATCGTGGGTCGCTCGTCTCCCTACGGGACAAAAGTAACATTTATTTCGGTTGCTATCAAGGATGAAACTATGATGCAAGCAGCCCAATTTCAAATAGAAAATTTGCTGAGATTGCGGCATAAAATTACTAAGGAAGATGATTTTACAGTCCGAAATCAGAAAGATTTGATGAATACTTTGGGTAGTATTACTGGTGCTTTGACGTTGATGTTGGCTTTCGTGGCGGCAATTTCGCTGTTTGTCGGCGGCATCGGGATTATGAATATCATGCTGGTTTCTGTTACGGAACGCACGAAGGAAATTGGATTGAGAAAGGCGATCGGAGCTTCTCAGCAAGATATCCTAATTCAGTTTATGATCGAGTCTGTGATTTTATCAGCGGCAGGCGGGGCGATCGGCACTGGATTTGGTATCGGCGGCGTGCTTTTAGTAGCTGCTTTTACTCCCCTGCAAGCTAGCGTTTCCCCAGTGGCGATCGCACTGGCAGTCGGTGTTTCCGGCAGTATCGGCTTATTTTTCGGCATCGTACCTGCAAAACAAGCTGCTAAATTAGACCCGATTGTGGCATTGAGAAGTGCTTAATTAGTTTGTTGACTGTTGACTGTTGACTGTTTGCTGTTCACGGTTGACTGTTGACTGTTGACTGTTATAAAAATAACTCATAACTCATAACTTATAACTAATAACTCATAACAAAGTATGAATTTTATTGAAAGCGTCAAAATGGCCGGTCAAACGCTACTAGCCAACAAAACTCGCAGCAGTTTAACAATGATTGGCATGATTGTCGGCAACGCCTCAGTAATTGCCATGATTGGAATTGGAGAAGGAGCTCAAAAATTTGTAGCAGGACAAGTTCAATCCCTGGGTACAAACGTATTAATCGTGAGGCCGGGAGTACCGAACGCTAGGCGAAGTACCATCTCAAGTGCGCCTCAAACTCTCGTACTGCCAGACGCAAAGGCGATCGCAACTCAAGTCCCATCCGTTCAAGGCGTGTCAGCAGAACTTAACAGTTCAGAGATTGTTCGCTACAGCAACAAAAATGTTTCGGCTCTAATTTTCGGCACGATTCCCGAATTTCTAGAAGTCAGAAGTTTTGAAATGGCAAAAGGGCGGTTTTTGACCGAACTTGATGTTAAGCAAAGTAACCAAGTTGTGGTTCTAGGTTCAGAATTAGCGGAGAAACTTTTTGGCAATACAAATCCCTTGGGCGAACAGGTGCGTATCCAAAATGTCAGCCTCAAAGTGATTGGAGTATTGGCGCCCAAAGGCACATCTTTTGGTACGAATTTTGATAATTCCGCCGCTGTGCCGATCGCCACAATGGCCAATCGCATAGTCGGGCGCAAATCTCCCTACGGTTTGGCTGTCACGTCGATATTTATTTCAATTAAAGATGAATCGCAAATGGACGCGGCGCAATTTCAGGTAGAAAACCTGCTGAGACTGCGGCACAAAATTACTACCGAAGATGACTTTACTGTCAGAAATCAGAAGGATTTAATGGCAAGAATGGGGGCAATTTCCGGCGCTTTGACTCTTATGTTAACTGCTGTTGCCAGCATTTCCCTATTAGTCGGCGGAATTGGGATTATGAACATTATGCTGGTTTCCGTCAGCGAACGCACTCAGGAAATTGGGCTCAGAAAGGCGATCGGCGCATCTCAACAAGATATCTTATTTCAATTTATTGTCGAAGCTGTGATTTTATCCGCTGCCGGAGGGATAGTCGGTACTTGCGTAGGTGTCGGTGGTATCTTGCTTGTAGGTAATTTCACGCCCTTGCAAGCTGGAATATCACCCGTGGCGATCGCCCTTGCTGTCAGCGTATCCGGTGCAGTAGGCCTCTTCTTCGGCGTCGTCCCCGCCCGCCAAGCGGCAAAACTAGACCCGATCGCAGCTTTGAGGAGTGCTTAATAAATATATACTTACTCCGTTACACAATCCGCGCCTTTTATGCTGGTAAAAAGTATCTTGCTCTAAATATAAAAAAAAACTGTTTTTTTGTGAAAAATTAGCAACCTTGCAGTATCTGAGTAAGTTTTAATGTCTGTATATTTACGTATATTCAAAGCGCAAAAATTCATAAAAAGCCCGTTAAATTTTAAATAAAGCTTGGTTGTGGCGTTTACGTCTCAACCAGAAAGTTTAATATTATTAAATAAGGGGTAAACATACCTAAGCATCTACAGATGGTACGAACCTTTGCGCTTTAATCAAAATATCCAATAAATAAACATGGCATCCCTCACCCCTAGTCCTAAATTTGACTATCTCGAAGGAACCATCCAACCAGACAGATTTAACGCCTTGGATGGCAACGACATAATTTATGCCAACAGCGGAGACGACTATCTCGAAGGCGATGTAGGTAAAGACAAAATCTGCGGCGACCAAGGCAACGATACGATTGTTGGTGGTGCAGACGACGACATTCTCTGGGGGGGCAAAGGCAGCGACCTAATTAGTGGCGATTCCGGCAAAGATCTCATCTATGCGGGCGCAGGTAGCGATACCGTGAGCGCCGGCACAGGCGATGATATCTTTGCCATTGCTAAAGGCAGCGGTGGCCCAACTGTAGCTACAGCCGACTACATCGCCGACTTCGGCAACGGCAATGACAAAATTCGATTGCTAGACGGCCTCAGCTTTGAAAATTTAAACATCCAGCCCGGCACCGGCACCAACAGCAACAGCACCGTAATTCAAGACAAACTCACGGGCGAGTATTTAGTAGTATTGGCGGGAGTCAACAGCAACACAATCAACCGCGACCAATTCACAAATCAGCTATCGGGAAACCCTGTCATTGAGTGGAATGGAGTCATGCTGAATGCAGTGCGAACAGCCAGTACCGCGCCTCCCCTCGCCTCCCGCAACATGGCAATGGTTCACGCAGCCATTTACGATGCTGTTAACTCGATCAGCAAAAAATACACCCCTTACCTCGTGGAAATAGACCCACCCGCAGGTACATCAGCAGAAGCAGCCACCGCCGCGGCCGCCCACCGCGTCTTAGTCACCCTCTACCCAGCGCAAGCAGCCACATTCAACGAAGCATACGCATCGTCTTTAGCTAAAATTACCGACGGTAAAGCCAAACAAGACGGGATTGCCCTCGGACAGCAAGTTGCCGACCAAATTATCAGTTCGCGGAGTACAGACGGCATCACGAAAGTAGTGCAGTACACCCCCAAAACCGACCTTGGCAGTTGGGTGCCGACTCCCCCCGCCCTTGCCGCCGCGCTGGCACCACAGTGGGCAGAAGTTACTCCCTTTGCCATGACTAGCGGTTCTCAGTTCCGCCCGGCCGGCCCGCCCGCCCTTGACAGCGCCCAGTACGCAGAGGAAGTTAACTACATCAAAGAAATCGGCAAAAGTGACAGCCTCACGCGCACCCCAGACCAAACAGTCATCGCCAAATTCTGGGCCAACGGCGCTGGGACGTTTACGCCTCCGGGCCACTGGAACCAAATCGCCGAAGAAACAGCGACTCTCACCGGCCAATCCTTAGAAGATAGCGCCCGCTTGTTCGCCCTGCTAAATTTTGCCCTCGCCGATGCAGCTATTAGCTGCTGGGATGCCAAGTATGAGTACAACTTGTGGCGGCCGGTGACAGCTATTCGCCAAGCAGACACAGACAACAATCCGAACACGACAGCCGACACCTTATGGACTCCGCTGATAACTACTCCGCCGTTCCCTGAGTACACGTCGGGCCACAGTACATTTAGCGGTGCAGCAGATGCAGTTATGACCTCTGTATTGGGTTCAGATTTTGGCTTTGCAGATAGGGGAGACAGGACTGTCAACACTTTGCGAACCTTTGAAAACTTCAGCGAAGCGGCCGACGAATCGGGCATGAGTCGCCTTTACGGAGGCATTCATTTCATGAGTGCTAACGTAAATGGTTTAAGTGTGGGTAGAAATGTGGGGAACTATGTTGTCGAGAATTTCTTAGTCTAAGAAACTAGGACTTGGAGATACAGCAGATTCCACGTTTATGAAGCTGTAGGGAGACGGCAGTGCCGTCTCCCTACGTACAAACAAGTTTTTACCTTATTCTTTCCGTTTATTCGAGCAGTTCTACAGTGCCGAGATACCCATCTACTCGGACTTTTTGACCGTCTCGCAAGCGTGTTGTAGCTTCAGAAATATTCATAACTGCGGGAATTTTGTACTCGCGAGCGATTATTGATCCGTGAGATAGTTGACCGCCAACTTCGGCGATAATTGCTGTTGCTCCTAATAGCAGCGGTGCCCAACCTGCATCGGTGTAAGGAACTACTGCGATCGCATTTTCTCCTAAATCCGTGCTGGCGGTGCGGCAAATCTTGACAAAGCCTTCGACACGACCAATACTTGCTGGAATTCCCTGGATGATATTAGTTTCCGATGTTGCCAGTTCGATCGCCCTTGTCTGAGAATTTGGCAGCAAATTGCCGTAGACAACAGGGGGAATCGGGCCATCGCGATCGGCTAGCAGGCGATCGCGCCTTTCCCTAATTGTCTCCTGAAAAGAAACACTCGCGCCGCTGCGAATCCACTGCTGAATTTCGCCAAATTCCAGATAAAAAATATCCCCGCTTTCCTCAAAGACCTGCATTGCCAATCCGCAAGCTTCAATCTCCAAAAAAGTCCAGCGCAGGTGAGCCAACAACCGCGCGTAAATTTCGCTAATTTCGTTTTTGACGATCGCTCTTGCCTGACATTTATCTAGTCGCCACTTCTGCCCAAAAGTCAAGCCTAATTTCCGCTTTTCGACTAAATTAGTTTCGCCTTTTTGAGCCATAGTTATTAGCAGTTTTTTGTAGATTTCCGGCTGTTCTCGCCAAGTAGGAACAGCAATATCCGTTCCCACCTCGCTCAAATATCCGTAAACATCAAGCCACTTTTCAAAGTCTGCTTGTAAAGCCGGAGTTTCCGCAAATGTCTGTGCTAAATTTGCGACTGAAACAGTTTCGTCATGCTGCGAAACAGCAGCTTGTCGCAATTTATGAGCCAACTGCTGCAAAGCTCGCACAGAAGCAATTTCAGGAGCGCTGTTATTGTCGAGCCATTCATCGGAAACGCGAAAAATCGCCTTGCGAATAGCAAGCCCGATCGGCCCTAATATATTGTAGTAAGTAATCGGTTTCAGCCACTCCTGAATTTGCTCCGCTCTCTCCAACAATTCCGTTAAATCCGTTGCCGAACTTCCCTCTTTTTTCTCCAGACTTTGGAGTGCGGGGAGGAAAATAGAAGTACGATCGCCCTTAAATTCTGCATTGAGCGCCCTCTCTCGCTGCACCAGACGCCACAAACCAGGCAAATTCGGCAAAATCTTCCCCAAAGGCGGCTTGCCCATCTTTTGCCCTCTGAGCAAAAATTCCAAACCCTGCTCCGGCAATCCCATCATCCGAAAAATTTCGCCCAACAAAGTCGCATTAAAATAGGCGTGAGAACCCAGCAAAGTTGCCGTTTCATTAAAGTTTAAGCCGATCGCGCGATCGCCCAAAACCACCTGAAAAATCTCTCCCCAAACCCCGCAAGTCAGGGGCCGGTTAATCGACCAAGTTAGCGGGCGAATTGCACCGGGAATCACTTCGGCTGCAATAGTGCGCGTCCAAAAAGGCTGTAAATTAGTAATCGGGCGGCTTTGCAAAATCCACACTTTTTCCCCGTCCCAACTCCACTCAATATCCTGCGGAATTCCGTGAAAAAATGCTTCAATTGCTTGCGCTTGTTTCGCCAATTCTGCTATAATCGATTGAGCAATAATTGAATTACTTTGAAGTTCATTTAATTGTTTTTCTAATAATTCAGGTTTACTAAAATCAATTTCTAAGTGAACCGGAGTACATTGTCCGCTGACAACCGCTTCGGCTCCTCCCGGTAAAGCTTCTATAATTACCTGGGAACCACCATCTAAAGGATTGCGACTGAACATCACTCCCGCAAATTCGCTGTCAATATAAGGCTGAATTAATACAGCAATTTGGGTGTCGGGCAATTGTCGCTGTCGGCGGTAAGCCACAGCTTCGGAAGTCCAATAAGACTGGCGACAGCGATTAATTGCATCGAGCAATTCTGATTTAGTTGAAACAGGCCCAATGGTTTGATATTGTCCAGCCGCGGAACTAAGATCCCCGTCTTCTCCTGCAGCCGAAGAGCGAACAATCATTCGATTTTGGATTTGGGATTTTAGATTTTGGATTAAAACATCAATACTTGACAAATGATCGGCATTTTTATTTTCCCCTCTTCCTTCTTTCTTCTTGCTTCCATCCGTTAAATCCCGTACATTGCTCGTTGCAGAACTTCCTGCTTCATTCGAGGGCAATATAAAACCAGTAGGTACGTTAAAACCTGCGCGTTTGAGTTGAGACAATTTAGCCGCTTTATCGCCGCAGATTGCAGCATCTAACGAGTCATCAAGAGAAAACAATTGATCAGATTTAGATAAAGCCATATCATCACCCTGACTGAAATTAATTGCTGCTAACAACAAAGCTAATCCTGCTGCTGCTAAAAATTCGGGCATTGATTGTCGCCACACCCAAACCCAGATTGGGGTACACAGACACCCGCAACGGGAAGCAAAGAGTCTCGCCCGATCGCCCTCACCCCACCACCGCTGTGCCAAACCCCACACCAGCAGCCCCCAAAAGCCCGATGATACAGCCATCGGCGGCGAAAATACCAAAAGACCCCAAACAGCGTTGGTCACGCCTCCACCTCGGGCGATCGCATATCTGCCCGCCACCAGCGGAATTAACAGGGCGATCGCGATCGCAGGTGCATCCGGGAAGCAAAATCGCCCCGCCAAAACCGGCAAAATACCCCTGGCAATTTCCGCCAACACCGCCGCAATTCCCGCTAATTTCCCCCCGTGAATGAAAGCAGCAGACACCCCCACATTCCCCGTGCCCAGCGCCCTCAAATCTCGGTGGCTAAACACTCGCACCGCCCATCCCGTTAGCGGTAAAGCACCCAGGCTGAAACTAGCAGCCAACAGCAATGCTATTGTCCCCAACGGCATAAAATCAGCTCTCCTATTTTCAAGCTCTAAACATTATGACGGCAATTATGTCAATTTTTCTGTCTTCCGATATATCAACCACACGTCCTTAGCACTTAAGATAATGTAAAAGTAGAGTAGATAAGGATTTAGCCTAATGATAGATATCAGCGTGACCACTCCCCTAGCAGTTGTTGTTGCACCCATCAAGCAAGTAATGATTGAGCTGCTGATGCAGCAGCCCGTGCCGGAATCAAGTGTCAGCTTGAGCACTCCAATATTAGTTCTTGTTGCTGGCTTTATTGCTGCAGCTACGATCGGCTCGATCGCCTGGTATAACTCCAAGCGTCCCCCCGGTTGGGAAGCTAAAGAACGCCCTGATTTTGTACCGAAAGTTGATAAAGACGATTTGATTGCTGAGGTTTCTGATTCAAAGAAAAAATAGAACAAAGCTGTTTGAGATCAAAAAAAGCTTTGATAGGAATAGAAATTACCCTTGCATATCTATCGGGTAGGGTGCGCCTCGGCGCGCCTTACGCTATGTAGAAAGGCTTTGAGTGAATAGTTTTAATTGACCGAAAGCACTAATGTCAATAAAGGGAGCGCTCATCCCACGATCGATCGCTTTCTTTACATTGATGCAATATATCATTAGATAGATTTAATCATAGAAATTGATAAGTTGACTACAGCTTTGGAGTTATCTTGAAATTAAACCTCTTTTGGGGGGCTGCGTTTGAGATATCTCACCACCTCTTCGTAAATTTGACTGCTAAGGCGATCGCGCCGCCAACCATTTTCCCGTTTCCTGTCATCAGTTTATTGTTTTGACGTATTTGCGATCGATCTAAACCAATGGGGCTGCTTGAGGTAGTGACTCTGTTGCTACGCCTAATTCCGTCCGCTTCAAAACCAGCAGCGTAATATCATCAAATACTTTTTGATTGCCGATATGTCGCCGCACATCGTCAATCACCGCTTGCTTGATTTCTTGTGCCGATAAATGCCAGTTTTTGCTCAGGACTTCACACATCGGCTCAACGCCATATTGTTTTTTGTTAATGTCTTTTGCTTCGGGAATACCATCGGTATATAGCACTATCCCCTCTCCTAGCTGTAGCTCAATTGAAATGTGGCTGATGAACTCAGCAATGTCATCGTCAAGGGCAATGGGAAAACCTAAATCCATCGTATCGATACGTTCAACCTGTCCACCGTTTCGCACAATAATGGTTTCTTCATGCTGACCGCTAATACTGACAAGTCCTTGGGAGTAATTTAAAATCCCTAGGGTGAGGCTTTTGTGAGATTTCATGCGCTGCACGTTTTTGTAAAGGGTGCGGTTGAGCGCATCTAAGAAGCGAACCGGATCAGTTTCGCCGATTTCCTTGAGGGTGCGAACAGCGGTTTGCGCCATCAGCATCAAGATACCGCTTTCAAGTCCATGTCCAGTGACATCCCCGATGCCCAGAGTGACTACGCCATCGGTGTTTAAGACATCATAGTAGTCGCCACCGACTTCATCGGCTGCCTCCATATATCCGGCAATATCGAGTCCGTCGATTTCCAATTCCTCAGCATTGGGCAGAATCATCTGCTGCATCTGACGCACAATATCCAATTCCGCACCCATGCGGAGATTGTCTTCCTTGAGTCTCTCGTTGAGGGTATCTAACTTTTGCGCGGATTCCGCCAGTTGCTTTATGGCTTGTTCGAGTCGATCGGATTGTACGAAGATCGATTGGTCAAAAACATCAAGCAACTGCGTCAAAGTCGCTACTTTGGATTTAAGCTGCGCTAGCTCCTGCTCAGTGTTTCTTGTGAATATTTGCCTAGAGGCTGTAGCAGATTCATCTTTTTGAGCGAAGACAGCTCCTCGATAGAAGGGCAGCAGTGCTGTCTTGACGTTCAGCGCCAGAGTGCTGAACATCTGAGCGGTGCTATGGGGAATCTGGACTTTCAAGAACATGATAATTGCAAACATATTGCCTGAAGGTAATAGACCACCAAACCCCAACACAGACTTGATTCCGAAGGGAATCACAAAGGAGTCCTGAGCGGGAATATAGGGGCTGCCAATCGCTTCAGGTACATAGAAGACGTTGTATTTCCTCTGCTCGATTTCTACCAAAAGATTCGGGTCAGGGTTGATAACTGTTTTTATATCTAAGCCGAGCTGTTTGATGAGTTGTGAGATCATCGGCATCTGAGCTACTACAGATTCGCTTGCCAGTGGAATAGCCTTGTGTCCAACGGATGTATTTCTTGAGTTCCATTCGGTTTGTTCTCCTACCGTTGCCAGTAGAGTCATGCACTTCATGGCAGGCAAAGGGGGATAGTGGTCCAACATACTACGGGCATACTCGGCAAGTTCGACTTCTAAGTCTTCATAAGGGTGAGTTTTGAACAAACGGACGAGGGCGCAGGATTTCTCACCAGTTGGCTTAGTACAGAAATTTTCGTAAAGATACCTAACAATTCTGTTACTCGCCTCTTCCATACTTTCCACCCCCAAGCCGAACTGGCGTAGAGCCCACCCGCATTCGGCCATGTCCCTTAAAGTGAATCTCGTCAAGTCGTACATCGGACTTCCTTATATATTTGGAAATAACGGCAACTAAGAAAGACAGTGCCACAATCCAGTAATTATGGTGCATTTCGGCAGGTACTCGCATCGTCGCCATGCCAATATAAAGCATACTTCCAATGCCAGAACCGATGAAAATACCGGGGATTAACAATGAGAATCTGTGTGCAAAACCTGGAGGCAAGCTATAGAAGGCGATACCACATGCAATGACTGCGAGACAATCACAATGGGTAAATCGTAGGCGATCGCTACTGCCAGGTGATCAGCCACCTTTCCTATCAAGTGCATTTCCCAGATGCCCGTTCCCATTGTCAAAGAACCACAAATTAACCAATATAAGCGAATATTTTTACCATTTAATCGAGATAATGACTCGATTAAATGGCAAGGTGGTATAGGAGGCAAGAAGGGCAATAATAATGATGAAAAAAATGACGAAAAAGCTCGTATTTAACTACCATTAATAGATTAGTCTCCTAAAAAATAGGACTGTGACTATCGCTTGGAGGTTCTCTTGAGATTCAGCCTCTTTTGGAGGGCGACTTTTGAGATATCTCACCACTTTTTCGTACGTAAATTTGATTGCTAAGGCGATCGCCCCGCCGACCATTTTCCTGTTTCATGTCATAATTTTATTTTTTCAAGGTATTGGCGATGGCTCTAAAGCAATGCGGTGACTGGAGGCTGTGACTTTACTTTTTTTCTAGACCTAATTCCCTCCGCTTCAAAACCAAAAATGTGATGTCATCAAACACTTTTTGATTGCCGATATGTCGCCGCACATCGTCAATCACCGCTTGCTTGATTTTTTGTGCCGATAAATGCCAGTTTTTGCTCAGGACTTCACACATCGGCTCAACGCCATATTGTTTTTTGTGAATGTCTTTTGCTTCGGGAATACCATCGGTATATAGTACGATACCATCTCCTAGCTGTAGCTCAATTGAAATGTGGCTGATGAACTCAGCAATCTCATCGTGGAGGGCGATAGGAAAAATTTTTCCCTCGCAAGCGACACCAATCTGTCGGGAGAGATCAGGGCAAAACTTCTGATATAGAAAGATTCAATACCACCCTGATGCCAATGAGTTCTCGCTATTGTAATAAAAACTCGGTCATTTTATAAAAAGCTTTCCAATCATGTGGGAGCTATCGGGTATTTTATCCATCATTACAATCCTTCTTTACGCCTAAAAGTGTTTGGGGGTTTTTGTTGAGCTGTAAAACAATTTTAAAATTTAAGTTTTACAACGGAACTTTCGTTGGCATCGTCAGCTAATTCACTGCGAACAAATGTCGAGTTTAGCACAGCTAGTCGCTGGAGTCGCTCACGAAATTAACAACCCAGTCAGTTTAATTTATGATAAAACAGTTCATGTTGCTTAATATGTTTAAGATTTATTCAACCTGATTAAAATTAACAAGAAATACAGTTGGGAATTCGCCGTCAAAATCCCAGAATATGTAAAATATATTGCTCTGCATCATATCAAAAAAGTGTAAATTTTGTAAAGCAGGTAGCAGCTCTACAAGCGTTTATCTGGTTTAAATAAATTATATTATTTATGTAGGGGCTAGTTTCATACAGCCCCTACATAAATTTTGGTTCTGCTAGCTTATTTTTGCAGCGGATTGAGTTTCGTAACGGAACTTTCCTTGGCATCTTCAGCGCTATCTTTGAGGAAACCAGAAGCATCCTTAAACGCTGCGCCTACTCTCTCTAAAATATTGGCATCGGGATCGCTGCGGTCGAATACGGGTTGAGCCTTAGCAGGCTGTCCGTCTGGGGCTTCTAACAGAGTTTTATCTCCGCCGAGTTCGAGGTCGAACTTGTCAGTTTCCATCGGTGCAGAACCAGGATAAAGCAGCTTTGAGGAATTAGTTTCACCGGTAGTCGCAGCCAGGAGACGATCGCCCACGAGCGACAAATCAGCCCGATTCTTTTCTGCTTGAGCAGGCGACTGATTTACTTTAGGATCGGTAGATGTTTTATAATTCGTGTATCCATCACCGCCACCCTTGTGAGGATTATTCATTCCTCCAGCTTGAACGGGAGGATTGTCAGGCCGAGCACCTCGAACATCGCCGGAATTACAAGCGGTGCTGGTAAACAGCAGCACACCTGCAATCAATACAGTCAAAAATTGACCGATACGCAGTCTTTTAAAAAAAGCAGTTACAGTGTTCACAGAATTTTTCCTATTTTTTACTACCACTTGTTAAGAGTAAAAGTAAACTCCCCATGCCTGCCTCTAACGGCGGTGATATTTTGGTGCGGGTTGCTATCCACTCTTTTATAACTTTAGAGGGATTTCATAGACTGGGGAGTTTTTTCCAAAGCAAAGCATAATGGTAGGGTGCCCAGTTCCAATAGTTGCTGGAATTGAAGAGCTTTTTTGTTTCTGACACACCCTAGAACCTGCTAATTAGGGAATTGTTCTACTTTCGCTTCAGCTTGCAAAGTCAGCAAACCAGCTTCCACATTTAGCTGCTGAACCCGCAGGGACATTCCCTCAATTTCAAAATTTCGCAAGTTTAAAACTTCACCAGCTTTGTCCGCCAAAGCTTCAGTTAACTCCGGCGAAAATTCCTGGTTTTCAGGATACTCGACATCCTGAAGAGAAATTGCCCAACCGTCCGCTGCGATCTGAGGTTTTGCTGTAAAATAAATTTTTTCAGTTGAGGCAGTTTCCCGCACCAATACCTCAGCATTTAAAGCTATTTTTCCGGCTAGCAATTGGCACTCAATAGTTTTAACGTCTATTGTCTGCTGTTGTCCCTCAACAGTAACTTTCAAGTTTTTCAGTTTTCTGCTGATGTATTCGGAATTAAAAGCGCGGTTGATATCGCTTTCTGTTAAAACTGCGCGCGCCCCACCGAAGGCAGGCCCGTTCAATTCAATTTTGCCAAACATAGCGGTGAGGGGATTGACAGCAATATCCTTGACGTGGATTTGCAATTCTTCCACGCGCAAATCTTGTTGCATTACCAATCCTTTGCCCTCAACAACAACGGCCTCTACTGAACCCTGGGCGAGCTGAATCGGATCTGTGTTAACTGTCACAGACAAAGTTTCGGATTCGTCTAATTTGCTAGTAATAGCAATCTCGGCCACTTTGTCGATCGCCTGTTCCCCTAAACTTCTATTTTGTTGAAGCACGCTCAGAATTCCTAATAATCTTGTTTAAAAAATAGTAGTTAATATTTAAGTCATTTACCGTCTTCCTCCCGGCAGGTTTATCGTCTGAAAAAAAACTCAGCCAAAGACAGAGGGTTTTCAGAAAATTACTAAAATTAATCAGGTACTCTTCGGCGCACTCTAAATTGACTCGGTTGCGAAGCGGTGAAAAATCAAAAACTCGGATTTTTGCCAAAAGTCTTTTCGAGAAGTTCGATCGCCCGCTACAATAAGTAAGAGCCGGCACCGCTTTTTGCAATGAATTCAGAATCAACTCTCGCTAGACTACAAGCTACACTTCCCGACGGAAAACTGCCTTCTAGCTACGGGGTATACTTCAAAAACACCCTAGTAGCCCTATGTCACGCCCTAGAAGACCACATTTTGCAAACCAGTGGCGGGGACAAGAGCGAACTCCAACCCTTAGTTTTGGTGACGTTTCAGCAGGGTAAATGGTATTTACAGGAAGCCGATCGCTACCTAGATATTGCTAATGCCTCTCGGCGCGTTGTCATAGGTGCAGTAGCCGACAGCGGTTTCGCTACCCACAAAACCGGGCAATTAGAAAATGTATCTTTAATAAATCTCGATGAGAGCGACCCTTTAATCCAAGAATGGAATTTAATCATCCTCGCCCCGACATACAAAGCAATGGTGCTTTGCCGCGAACTTTCAGACGAGGAATACTTGCCCGAGGGCAAGCCCGAAGTAGATACAGAACGAAAGTTCTACGGTTTGTGGTCGTTTGACCAGTCTTTGGTTTCCGCTGCTGCAGAAATTTTTATAGAACAGACGCGATATTACAACTCTCCCCTGGCCGACAGTTTGCTGGAAATGCACCACGAAATCCTGGCTACCAAAGGCCCGCCCTTGGCCGACATTAGTGGCGTGGTATCGCGGATAGTCACTTACCTGCAAAGTTCTCAGCAGCAAATGGTAGCAATTAACCGCCAAACCCGCGAGTTGTGGGAATTGGAAGGTCAAGCTTTGCGCGTCAGCCGCAATTTGAACGCTAACAAACTTCAAGCTTTTCTGCGGATGGCCCAGCGCGTGGACGAACGCGATACCGCAAACCCTACAGCCTCTTTGCAGGTGGCGGCTTTGTCGGAAACTTTGGGTCAACTGCTGGATTTGCCGGCTTTGCAGTTGCGGAGGCTGCGGCTGGCTGGATTGCTATTTCGAGTCGGCTTAGTTTCTGCCCCAAATGAGGTGTTCGATCGCACTCCCGATGCTTTCGACCCAGCAACTTTCTCATTTTGGCGCGATCGCAGTTTCATTGGTTCCCAACTGCTGCAAGCAATGCCGGAACTAGCACCTGTGGCGGAAATTGTCAAGCACCAACTCGAATATTGGGACGGCAGCGGCAGGCCAGAGGGTTTGCGAGGCGAAACAATACCCGTTGCTTCGCGGATTTTGGGGTTGGTCGCTGATTTTCAAGAATTGACTCAACCGCGTGGCGATCGTCCAGCTTTGAGTTTGAGCGAAGCTTTGGAAGAGTGCCGCGAACTGTCTGGCACTCGCTTCGATCCGGCTTTGGTGGAAACTCTCAGCAACGTCGTCAGGCTGGCAGAAATGGGTTTGATGGAGTTACCGAACCGCCCGAGCCAACTGCCTAACGTGTGGTTGGAGGATGTGGGCGATCGAACGACCGCGACCGCTCCGGCATTATAAAATAACTGGATGGGTAATGGGCGATCGGTAATTGGTAATGGGGAACTTGTACAGAGCTTGTGCTGAGCGCAGCCGAAGTGCCTAGCCGAATTATTGGGCATTTAAAACTCAGCACAAAATCTTTTCCAACACTACACAAAATCAGCCTGTGCTTGCTAAGCGCACCCTAACACTGGGAGTTGTAGCAGCAGCCGGTCTGTGCGCTAATGACTAATGACTAATGACTAATGACTAAAAACTAATGACTAATGACCTCGAAGCCATACGAAAAGGCAAAATTTTGATGTTGGCCGGCACTAATTTAGCCGGAAAAGACTTAGCCGGAGCCGATCTCGCCGGTGCTAACTTGTCTCAAGCCAATTTGAGTGGAGCTAATCTCGCCGGCGCTAACTTGCAGCGGGCCGTATTGCGAGCCAACCTCAGAGGTGCTGACTTGAGCGGCGCTGACTTGCGAGGCGCTGATTTTCGCAATGCCGATTTGCGGGGAGCTTCCTTCGCTAACGCTTTAGTCCGCGACGCAAGTTTTGGGGGTGCTTTTTTGACGGGGGCATCCATCGGCAATTTGGATTTGAGCGGTGTCGATTTTCGTGGCGCCGATTTGCGGGGCGCTGCTTTGGCTCGGGCAATTTTGCTTGGTGCCGATTTGAGCAATGCCAATTTGTCCGGCGCTGATTTGTCGGGAGCTGACTTGGAAGAAGCGATCCTGAATGGAGCCGTACTGCGCGGCGCTAACCTGACGGGGGCTAATTTGCTTTGTGCCATGATCGAACAAACCCTTTGGGATGGAGCGTTGCTCGATCGCGCCTGTCTCCAAGGCACCCCCCTGAGCCTTTAAATTTCAACAATGTTGTTTTGAAGACAGACAAAAAACAAGATCTGCTTATGAGGTGAATAAGCACAAGCAATTTTTACATTTCTTAATATGAGGTTATAATGGCGACTGTAGATGAGCAAACGAATAAATGGTAGCAGCTTTGTTTAGCGGTACATCCTTTCAAGGTCAAAGTGGCGATCGCCTTGTTAGTAAAGTAGCAGGAGCTGCGATCGCAGCCTTATTCAAGCGTTCTGAAAAGGCCGAGGCCAACATCCGAGTCGAACCAGTAGCCAAACTCTTGCAGGGAAGCATCGACGGTTTCGACTTCGTTGGCAAAGGTATGTTGATGTACAACGGCCTTCGCATAGAAGTGATGGAACTCTACCTGCAAGCACTCTCCATTGATTTTGGAGCGATTTTTGCAGGTCAAGTGAAATTGCGGCAGCCTACCCAGGCAAATATGCGAGTAGTCTTAAGTCGATCGGATTTAACCACCTCATTCAATACACCTTTTGTAGTTGAAAAACTCCAGAAGCTGAAGTACCAAGAGCAATCTCTGCACTTTCAAAAAACTGAAGTCAGCTTCGGAACTGACAAATCAATTCGGCTTCAGTCCGAAATTACCGTAGGCGATGCCAGCGAACCGGTCAAAATAGATATTACTGCTCAATTACAAGTAGAAGACAGACGCAAAATCCAATTTGTCAGCGTTACTTACGGCGGTGACGAGCAAGCAGTAGACTTGGGCCAAGCTATAATTGCCCACGTAAATAACTTGCTAGACTTAGACAAATTTGCCTTAGAAGGCACTCAACTGCGAGTAGACCGCTGCCGAGTTCAGAACGACGAGCTGGTTTTCTATGGTTGGGCTGGTATCGAACAGTTTCCCAAAGGCAAGCGCTAAACCTCAGCAGGCTGAGGTTTGCCCAGCCATCTAGTTTGGAAAAAGAGCATTTTCAGTTAGCAAACAACCCGCACCGGCGGGTTTTGCTTTAGGTTTTAGATGGGAAGAAAAATCTAAGATCTAAAATCTCGCATCTAAAGTCGATCGAGGCAAAATCAGCACTGAGGTTGATTCGATCAGACAAATTATTTTGATAGATTTAAATAATAAATTAAACCTCCCTCAAGAATAAAGATGCTCGGATTTTATTTATTTTGTATCTACGTCGCAGTCTTGTCCGTGTTTGCCGGGCCAAGGCATCGCCGGTCTGAGAAATGGTGGGTAGAAATTGTCACCGATTTGCCCCACTGTACCTACTATTTTGGCCCCTTCGACACCGACAAAGAAGCGTCCAGCAATACTCCAGGCTACATCGAAGACTTGGAAAGCGAGGGAGCTAAAAGGGTTAGTATCCGCATCAAACGCTGTCAGCCTTCGGAACTCACGATTTGCGATAGTGAATTTTCAGAGGGTATCGCGGCTTAAGAATTTTGATACTCCAGGGGGCAGGAACCGGGTTTTTTGACGAAAATACTCCGTCTATAGCGAGGGGTATGGGTTAAGCAACGCGGTTTCGGAGCGTCAAAAGTGTGTAAGTTCGGTTTGAATTTTTCATTAACTGAAGCCTCAACAATAATATTAAGCATCGTCTTGTCCTAGTCCTTACCGGGCGGACTTTGTATTTGTAGTGGTGGCTTCAAAGTCGGCATCTTCTCCACCAAAATGCAGAGTTTAGCCAGCATTAACTGCCAAAAATTATCGGGATCAAATCAGCACTGAGGACGAGCCGATCGCTCCCGTTGCCTTGATAAATTGAGAATAGTAAAAACTACTTAAGTATTCCCCGAGGTAAATATGTTTGAAATCTCTATGTTGGGTATGTTTTTCACGGCTTTTTGGGTGCTAGCTCAACCTGCTAGCAGCACTCGACGCGACGAATGGTGGGTAGAAGTGGATACAGATTCGCCAAAGGGTACCTATTACTTTGGGCCCTATGACAGCAGACAGGAAGCTTCTGACAGATCGACCGGCTACATCCGAGATCTGGAGAACAAAGGAGCTAAAAAAATTACCATCAACCTCAAACAAGGTAGTCAACCTACTCAGCTAAGAGCTAGCGAAGAGTCTTGAGAAGGTTGGAAAGTGCAAATTACGGGCGAAGAAAAGTTGATTTATTAACAGGGTATTTTTCAAATGAGAGCGCGCTTGCATACAGTAGGGACACAACAATGCTGTGTCCCAAGGAAATAGTGAAGAAAGAATCTTATTTGTATTTGCGCCCGAGAAATGCACGCTTTTTCAAAGCACCATCTGATTGAGATTACTGCGAGGATTAAAAGTACGGTTTGCTTGGATTTTCTCGTAGGACTCGCGTTCGACAGTCGTGAGTTCTTTCGGTGGCACGATCGCAATTTTTACTAACAAATCAGTCCGCTCGTCTTTCTTGGGTTTCGGCCATCCTTTGCCCCGCAACCGCAAAGACTGACCCGAACGAATCCCGGCTGGAAATTTCACAGTGATCATACCTTCAGGCGCCGGCACTTCAATGGAAGCTCCCAACACCGCTTCATCGGGAGTTATCGGCACTTCGCAGACCAAATTTTCTCCCTCAAACTGGAAGAAAGCGTGAGGCAAAACTTCTAATTTTAGGTACAAATCTCCCTGCTGCTTCGTGTAGGGGTCAACTTGACCTTTGCCTTTTATCCGAATTTTACTGCCGGTTTTCACTCCGGCTGGAATCGAAACTTCTCCCGTGGCGACTCGCTTGGAAGTTCCCCGAAATGCTTCCCCCAGAGTCAGGGAAATGGCGACTTCGGTGTCGAGAGAGCTTCCTGCGGTGCGGTTTTCGTACCCCGCGAAATCTTCAAATCCGCCAAAACCTGTGGGCCCGCCGCTGGTGCTGCGGTAGTTGCTGTAATTCCACTTGGCATTGCGGGCACTACCGGGACTACTACCTGCGCGACCTAGCAAGGCATTGATAAATTCGTCAAAACTGCCGTACTCGCTGAAGTCAACCCCGCCAAAGTCTACATTCGTACTGCCCCCCCCCGGCCATCCGCCTGGAGTTGTGGCAGCTTGCTTCCAGTATTGACCGTATTGGTCGTATTTTTTGCGTTTTTCAGGGTCTGAGAGCACTTCGTAAGCTTCGTTTACTTCTTTAAAACGAGCTTCGGCTTCTTTGTTGCCGGGGTTCATGTCCGGGTGATATTTGCGGGCTAGTTTGCGGAAAGTTTTTTTAATTTCGTCAGAACTGGCAGTTTTGTTGAGCCCCAAAATAGCGTAATAGTCTTTAAAATCTGTTGCAGCCATTAAGCAATCCCCTCTTTATTAGTTGTTATTTGTTAGTTGTTAGTTGTTAGAAAGAATAAATCCCAAATTAGCCGCAGGATGGCGCATTAGTATAATGCCAGGAGCCGAAGTGCCTGCGGCATCTCATTCAAATTATAGGTTATCAAAGGTTTGGACTCGATCGAGTTCGGTTGTTGCTTGGCGTTCGATCGCAATTTCCGCACTCCGCTGCTGTTTAAGATTTTATAGCATTCAGCTCTCTCGTGCTGAAGGGAGCCAGAGCAGCCGCCTCTAGAAATGCTTTTGGCATTCGACAGCAAAAACAATGCTTTCATCAATTAAGAACGTCCTTACCCTATATGCCGTTGCTATACCTGTGAGCTGTGAGACGGGGAAACTCCTGCGACGAAAACTTTGTGGGGAGTTATGAGGCTTAGGGCTGTCGGGAGGCAGCAGCCCGGTTGAGATGAGGCGGGGAAAGCTGCTGCTGTTGGGGGCGCGAGACCAGGAGGGTTGACTGGGGCGGACGATCGATCTTTTTTTTGTCTTTTTTTCCGGGGCGCGGTGCGATCGAACTTCTCGATCTGAGCTTTATCACCCAATCCGAATCTTAGCAGGTTTTCATCAGCCAGTTCGATCCAATCTGATGTCTAAATTGTGACTATATAATACCCTAAATTGCGCCGTTCTCCCACAAAATTTCTAGATATTTTTTATTAACCCCAGACCCGTCCTATAAAATTTTATTTTTACAACCTTTGAAGAGATTTAAATCCCAGTAATATAACATAATTTCTCCGCTGTCTGTTAGCTACATCACACACTTGTATAAAACATTAAGATAGGATAGTAGAGCGATAAGCTTTTAACGCTACTAGGGTGCTAACATTATGAATTATTTGCTAAGTTGGCCTTGTGGCTGCTGCGACGATTGGAAAGATAGTTCCGAGAGTTCTGTTTTACTCAGAAACGGGCAGCGCATTTGCCAGTCGTGCTACCAGCGCAAATACAAGAATCAGAAGCTATTCGCCAGACGCAGGCGAGCGGACATATCTGTATCACGGCAGACTGTAACAGAGACGGTCGCTTATTAATAATGCGCGAGCCTTTGAATAAAGCCAAGTATTTCAACAACCTCGCATCAGCGGTGGAAATTAATAATCAACAAAAAAAAGAATGAATTTTGTCATCAGTCATCAGTCATCGGTCATTGGTGATCTGTCACTAATTTCATTATTTATAATCAGTCACTTGAAAAGCAGGTAACAGATTTTAACTTAAAAAACTAATGACTGACGACTAATGACTAATGACTAATAACTAAATGATAGTTCCATCAGGAATCGTGGCATTTTTCAGGACTACGATAATGCCGCTGCGGATGTAAAAACCTTGGTTTTCGCGGTTTGCTTCTTCCACTCGGTCTTTATTAATTATTTGAACATTGCGGCCAATGCGGGCATTTTTATCCACAATCGCGCGGCGAATTGTAGTATCTGCACCGATACCCAGGGCGACGCCGCCGCTGTCCAAACTCGAATGCCGTTCGGCGTCGGGTTCGTAGAAGTCAGCACCCAGGACCAGGGTGTCTTGAATCGTACATCCAGCTTCAATGCGCGATCGAACTCCCAACACAGAATGGTCGATCCGGCACTCTTTGAGAATGCAGCCTTCCGCAATAATCGATTCAGTCACGTGAGTATTTAAAAGCTTAGTCGGCGGCAAGAAACGCGGGCGAGTATAAATCGGCGCCTTTTCATCGTAGAAACTGAAAGGCGGCTTAGGCTGTTTTGTCAGAGCCAAGTTAGCCTCGTAAAAAGCCTCAATGGTTCCGATATCTTCCCAGTAATCGTCAAACAAATAAGCTTGAACGTTGTGGTCTTTTGCAGAATTCGGAATTATCTCTTTACCAAAATCAGTTTGATTTGGAGATTCTTTCAGGAGTTTAATCAGAACTTCTCTTTTGAAGACGTAAATCCCCATCGAAGCAATGTAAGGACTTTCCTGAGCCTGCTGCGCTGTCAGTCCCAGTGTAGTAGTATCCACCTGCATTTGTTTGAGCGCATCGCCTTTTGGCTTTTCGCTGAAAGAAACAATGCGGCCGGTGTCATCGATTTTCATCAAACCAAAATCCGAGGCCCGCTTCTCGTCCATTGGCAAAACCGAGAGGGTGATATCCGCGTTGGTTTCGCGGTGTCTCTGCACAAACTTCTGGTAGTCCATGCGATAGAGGTGATCGCCCGAAAGAATCAAGTATTCATCAACGTCCCACTGTTCTAGCAGCGAGAGATATTGGCGAACTGCGTCGGCTGTCCCTTGAAACCAGTTGGGGTTTTCCTGAGTTTGCTGGGCGGCGAGCACCTCAACAAATCCCTCGGTGAAGCCGGAAAACTGGTAGGTGCGAGAGATGTGACGGTTGAGGGATGCCGAGTTGAATTGGGTGAGGACGTAGATTTTGACTATTTCCGAGTTTATGCAGTTGCTGACAGGAATATCGATGAGGCGATATTTGCCTGCGAGGGGAACTGCGGGTTTGGCTCGCAGTTTGGTTAGGGGGTAAAGGCGGGTGCCTACACCGCCACCGAGGATGATGGCTAAGACTTTTTTCAAGGAACTTTCTCCCTAGGGTCGATTAACTCTCCAAGTACAGTGTCGGATGGTGAGGGCTTCTTGACAAGGGGGGGGAGCAAGGAAGTTTTGAGTTTTGAGTTATCAGTTGAGTCGCTTACACAGAAACCGGGTTGTTTAATCCAAATACTTCTTCAAATCCTCAATAACAGTTAAAAAACCCGGTTTATAAGAGTTGGAGTGCGTCCGGGACTGGAGTTAGGAGTTAGGAGTTTTGAGTTAAAATACCCATCTATCCAGAATGGATATTTAAAAAAGTTTTGAGTTGTGACTTAAAATACCCTTCAATAAATAAAGGCAGTTTAAGGAAAGAATAAGGTTCGGGGTTTGGGCTATTAATAACAAGTCTTTTGGGTAAATTCCCCGTTTTCACAATTTATCGATCAAGGCTCATGGCGCTGTTGTTCTTTTTCAAGCCAGGTCGATCGCGTCACCACGGGCGCTGACGCTCTGTATGGCCCTTCTTCGCGCTCTGGTTCTGCTTGAGTTTGAGCAGGTTTTTTTTGCGGGCGTTTCTGTTATCTGAGTTTGTCCGACTCCACAGCACCCAGGAAGCGCCCCCCGTCGGGACGATAAATTTCTTCTAGGTAGAGTCAGTTTTCTATCTTAGATTGACCGCAAATTTGTGTAATATTTTACAATTTGTCGATCAACCAAAGGGGATAAAATGTCTATTCTCTACCAAAAGCTAGATCCGCAACAAACATCTGCTACTGTAGCCTAACCCCTAAAAGCTAAAAAAAGTGTATGGAAATTCAAACGCCGGACTGGGTTAAACACGCGGTATTCTACCAAATATTCCCCGATCGCTTCGCCAAAAGCAAACAGCCTCGCAAACGCCTACTGCAAAACTTCATGTGGGAAGAATGGCACGAAATCCCCACCCTCCAAGGCTACAAAGGTGGCGACTTGTGGGGCGTGATGGAACAGCTAGACTACTTGCAAGACTTAGGCATTAACGCAATTTACTTCACCCCAATATTTCAGTCGGCCAGCAATCACCGCTACCATACCCACGACTACTATCAAGTCGATCCGATGTTGGGCGGCAATCCAGCGTTTAAAGAGCTTCTAGACGCCGCCCACGATCGCAATATCAAAGTGGTCCTCGACGGGGTATTCAACCACGCCAGCCGCGGCTTTTTCTTCTTTCACGACATCCTCGAAAACGGCCCCCATTCTCCTTGGGTGGATTGGTTTAAAGTTGAAGGCTGGCCACTATCGGCCTACGACGGCAATTTTCCTGCTAATTATGCCGGTTGGGATGGGAATCGAGCACTTCCTGAATTCAATCACGATAATCCCGAAGTGCGAGAATACATCATGGAAATCGCCGAATATTGGATTAAATTCGGCATCGATGGCTGGCGGCTGGACGTTCCTTTTGAAATTAAAACCCCGGGATTTTGGCAGGAATTTCGAGAACGAGTTAAAGCTATTAATCCCGAAGCTTACATTGTTGGCGAAGTTTGGGAAGACGCGAGGGAATGGCTCGACGGCAGTCAATTTGATGGAGTAATGAATTATCTTTTTGCGGCGCCGACTATTGCTTTTACAGCGGGCGACAGAGTTGATTTAGCTCAAATTGAAGGTCGTTCTTACCATCCCTATCCCCCGCTTTTTGCTAAAGAGTACGGCGACAAAATTCAGCACGTTTTGGATCTGTACCCGTGGCCGATACAGCTAACTCAACTTAATTTGTTAGCCAGTCACGATACAGCTAGGTTGCTGTCAATTGCTGGGGGCGATAAAGCTAGCGTCGAACTCGCTACTTTGCTGCTGTTAACTTTTCCTGGAGCTCCCAGTATTTACTACGGCGATGAAGTTGGTTTACCCGGTGCTCTAGACCCCGATTCTCGCCGCGGTTTTCCCTTACAATCTCGCTGGGAACTTGATGTTTTAGATTATCATAAGCAGTTGATAGCTTTGCGGCACAAATACGCGGCCCTCCGCACTGGATCGTACCAAGTTCTGTTTGCTGAAGGAACGGTTTACGTTTTTGCCAGAATTTTGGGGGATGAGGAAATAGTTGTTGCGATCAATGTCGCGACCGAAGAAGCTAATATTAGCTTTGAGGCAGCTAATTTGAAATCTCCTCACGAGAAATTGCTGTTTGGGAAAGGCGAGTTTGTTTGGAAAGGTGAGGGGGAAAATCGGCTTTTAGAATTGATGCTGCCGGCGCGCTCAGGAGTGATTTTAGGTTCTGATAATTAGTTCCGCAATTACGCAAGTGTCACGATCAAATCGACTTGTAGGGTGCGTCCGACCCAGTTATGGACGGATGAGCTATGGTTTGGGCTCTGACGCACCTTACTAATTGTAACACTTGCGTAAGTTCTCTAGTTTAAAATGTCAGGTGCGCCCATAAGCACCCTACTAAATTTAGAGATGCCACAAGTTTTGTTATGCTGCAAGCAATGTTGGTATTAGCACCGCATCAATGATATGAATGACGCCATTGTCGGCAAGAATATCTGAAGTGAGAACTTTAGCATCATTCACTTTAATGCCGTCAGAAGTATCAATTCCCACTACAGAACCTTCCACTGTTTCAGCAGAACTTAACTCAAGCAAATTCTCACTTAGTACCTCGCCAAACAGAAGGTGATAAGTCAGAATTTTCTTGAGCTTGGGTATGTCTTCCAGCCAAGAGGTAATAGTGTTCGTAGGAATTTTGGCAAATGCCTCATCAGTTGGTGCTAAGACGGTATAAGGTCCCGGACTTTGCAATAAATCTAACAAACCAGCCGCTTCAATAACAGTCACGAGTGTTTTGAAAGAGCCGGCATTGGTGGCAGTCTGGACAATATCAGCCATGATGTTTTTCAGGAGTGCAAATAGCAGAAAATGAATCCGAGGCGACAATCATTTTAGCAATTTACAAATAGCAGAAAATGAATCGGAGGGATGATGATTATTTTAGCCATTATAAGTTAATTGCCTTGCTAGCCCTGATCTCGGCGCGATCGACCTTTTTGGCTTATACTTGGGCCGCCTCCTCCCCCTTGCGGAAAAACTGCTTTAAAATCTCTCCGGGCTCTCTGTCCCAGGTGTCGATATGTTCGTAAATTAACCCGTCTTTATCCAGTTTATAAGTAGAGTAGCCGTTAAAAAAAATCCGAGCTTTCCAGGGAACCCGCAGTGTCCCGCGAACAGTCCAATTTGCCACAATAATATCATGGGCTGTCTGACTTACGTCGTGCAGGTCGAAGTAAATCTCGTTAAAGAATAGCTGCCCGTGAAATCGCAGAGTCCAAAAGATAATGCGATAGTTGATTTTTCCTTTAAATTTGTTAACAGGGTCTTGAAAATAAACATCTTTTGTGTAGATGTCGTAGGAGATGTCTTTCTCAAACAGCGTCGGGAGATCCGCTTTCAGGGTGTCTACTGCTTGTTCTACCTGCATTTGATATTCGATCGCGCTCAAACTACCACCTTGTGACAGTATTAATTTATAACTTTAAATGAATAATCTCGATCGGGAGCGGGAGGAGAAAAAAATTGATACTTCATCCAGCTCTAATATTACCTCTAATTATATTGTCAGCGCCGGCAGAAAGGCCGGCGCGGACTTGCGACATCGAAACCTTGGCACCGATTTGACAGAACACCCCCACTCCTCTGACATTCTCGCAGAAATCAACAGCGGCAAGCTGTTGATGGTAGATAGCCGTCGCCGGAACGGCCTAATTTTGATTAAACGCTTCCACGCGGAGTTTGCCGGACCTGGGGCTGCCGTTGGGGGCGTTTTTGATGTTGACTCTCAGCAGGCGATTCCGGTGGGCGATTTTTGTTTGGTTTGCCCTCAATCTCCCGAAGAAATACAGAAAGCTTTGGGAATTCGGCGGCAGTGGGTGCGGTTAATGGAACAGTTAACCGCAAAGCCTACAGCTTTGGAACGCGCACAAATGGTTTTAACTCAGTTTGAACAATATTTGGATTCGGAAACGGTGGCACAAATTCCCGATGAAGCTTTGGCACTTTTAGTAGGCCTATTTCCCCAAACCATTCGGGCGGCACGGCAAGGAAATGATCAGTTATAAATTGGTGTAGATACCTTATGCTGCGATCGCGCTGCTACAAGCTCCACTCGGCATTCTGCAAAACGACTCGATAGCCATCTGGGTCTTCAAAGGTCACTCCATCTTTGTCCCAGTAAGGATTGTAGGAGTTTACAGGCTCAAATCCCATTGCTTTCATTCGCTCAACAGACTGCTGCCATTCTTGTTGGTTAGGAAGGTAAAAGACGATAAGATTGTCTTGAGTTGGAGCGCCACCTACAATATGTCCCCGTTGATGGATGAATTCAAAATGGTGGCTTTCTCCTGGCATCCCAACCATTACTCCGTCAAAACCTTCATGGTTTTCAAAACGATCGAGGATTTGCAGCCCTAAACCCTCTGTGTAGAAATGAACAACTCGATCGAGGCAATTTGTTGGACGAGCAACCCGTAAAACCTTTCCTTGAAGCATATATATCTTCTCCAAAGTTATTTTTGTGTCAAGCAGAAACTGGAGACCGAATATTATGAGTTGTCAAAAATTTCTCCTATTCGATCGACTGTTCGCTGATTTTCCTCCGGGCTACCCACCGTAATTCGCAAACCTCCCCCAGTATGGCGAATTAAAGTACCTCGCTCTTTTAGCTGCTGCATGATTTGTTTGTGTTCAGTTTCTGCTAAATTACGATTGTCAACTTTCACCCGCAGGTAAACAAAGTTAGCCGCACTCGACCAAACTTGCAATTTTTGATGCTGAGTTAGCGCTGCAATTAATTGCGATCTCTCTGCTATAATTTCGGGAATTACTGCCAGCAATAACTGCCGCTGCGCTAGGGCAAACTCGGCTGCGATTTGCGAGAAACTGGGGAGGTTGTAGGGGAGGCGGATTTTTTCTAAGGCGGCTGCGAGTTCGGGATGGGCGATCGCATATCCGACTCTCATTGAGGCTAATCGAAATGCTTTGGAAAATGTGCGTAAAATTATCCAATTCGGGTGATGGTGCAATTGGTCTGCTAAAGTATTTTGGCTGAACTCAAAATAGGCTTCGTCAATTACTGCTAATATCTCTTCGGGTAAATTTGACAACCATTCTATTTCATCTGGTGTCAAAGCATTGGCTGTCGGAGAATTGGGATGAACGACAAAGACGGCGCGCACGGGGGGATTTTGATTTTGGGCGATCGCCTTTTTAGCCGCCTCGATATCGATTTCAAAATTCTCCTCTTTTCGCTGAACACTCACAACGGGAATGCCGAGGGTTTGGGCAATTATTCCATACATCGAAAAGGTCGGATTCGCAACCAAAATAGAGCCGGTACCGCCTAAACAAGTAGCTATTAAGATGGATCTAATTAGTTCGTCGGAACCGTTGCCCACAGAAATATTGTCTGCTGTAATGGCGGTTTTGGGCAGTGTAACCCCCCCTAGCCCCCCCTTGTTAGGGGCGGGGACATTTAGGGATTCATTGACGTATTCGGCGAGATCCTCTTTGAGGGCTGCGTGGCCTCCGTCGGGATAGCGATTTGTCTCAATTAACTGCTGGTAAGTCCAAGCTAGCTTTTTCTTTAATTCCTCTGGCAAGTCGTAGGGACATTCGTTGGTATCAAGGCGATCGAGTACACTTTCCGAGTGCGCTGATTCTCCTGACGCGCCCCCCGGATGGGGAGTGTATGCGGTAAGTTCGGCTAAGTCTTTTCGGATAAAGGAAAGCATGGTATGATTTTAAACTTTTGATTTAGATTGTCAGCTTACAAGGCAAGGCAGAAGGCACAAGTCAAGAAAAATTACGAATGCAAAAATTTTTATTATTTACCTCGCTGCTGAAATTTTTGACTAATGCCGACTTACTTCTGCTGTATCAAAGGCATCTAAACTTAGGATATAGCCTTTTCTATATCGAAAGCAAGAGGAGAGAGGGGATTTAGTTTCTGTCGCTCGATTGATGCGTCTGCGGTGGCAAATTGATTATTCTGATAAAGTAACTGCTGATATTTGGAAACCGAGTATGAAAGTCAATCCGTCCGATATATCTAAAACTGCCGCCGCTACCCTCATAGCTTTGAGTTTGGCTGTTCTCCCTTCAGCTATGCCTGCTTCAGCTCAAACCGAGTCAGCTCCGACACAGAACAATAGTGATTCTAATGGAGTTGTTCTAGACAGAACTCCCCTTCAAGAAAGCAAGGAAGACAACAATCATTGGGGTGCTTTGGGTTTGTTGGGCATCCTCGGTTTGGCGAATCTGTTTCGCAAGGATGAACCCAAACGCTACCGCGATCCGATGGGCGAATAATGTTTTTTTAAAACAAATCTCCCACCAGCCAAAAACCCAATCAACTGTTCTCGATTTAGAAACCGGGTTTTTTAGGAAAAGACTGGATTATTGCCTTTAATCCGCGCAAAAAACACGGTTTCTTTGATTTGATATTTACGGGCCTTTTTGCCACACAGTTGATTCAATCGCGCCACAAAGCAATACCGCCCAATAAACCGCTGACGTTCGGTACTATTTTAACATGCGGCGGTAACTCAAAAACAATCTTTTTAGTATTGCCACCGCCGATGTAAATGCGATCGCAGTTAAAGAGATTTTGCAGATAAGTGAGCGCTTTTTCCAGACGGCGATTCCATCTTTTGGAACCGACTGTATCTAATGCCGATCGCCCTAATTGCTGTTCGTAACTTTCCCCTTTACGAAAAGGGTGATGTCCTAACTCTAGATTTGGCACCAAGATACCATCGACAAATAAGGCAGAACCGAAACCGGTGCCAAGAGTAATTACTAATTCTACCCCCGTCCCACCAATTGATCCCAATCCTTGAATATCGGCATCGTTAGCCACTCGCACAGGTTTTCCCAAGCGATCTTTGAGGGTAGTTTGTAAGTCAAAATCTATCCAAGACGGATCTAAATTCACTGCGGTTTTGATGACGCCTAGACGCACGACGCCTGGGAAGCCGACGGATACTCGGTCAAATTCCCCTTGTGCACTTGCTAAAGAGGCGATCACCTCTAGTACGGGTTCCGGTTTTGGCGGTTGAGGCGTTTCTAAACGGCTGCGTTCCGTTTGGGGCTCACCCTCATTGTCCAAAACCATAACTTTGATGCCACTTCCGCCAATGTCAACGGCTAAGGTGCGAGTCGATCTATCTTGTTCAGTCATTTGATTGTTAAGACTTGAAAGTTGGTCAGGTTTTAATTTTTGAATTTGCAAAAATTTTGAATCGCTTCCCACCTTTTCGCTAGGAAAGTTCCCACAGAATGATCATCTTCTAATTCGATTAATTGCACCCAGGGACGGTTAGCGGCAAAAATTATGCTAGCTGTTAGAGTCGATAGGGGCATTTCTCCACCTACCTCTACTTCAGAACCCGACGTGAAACTTTCGCCTCATCCGGATCCTTGATATCTTCACCCTTGTTATGGGTACAATTCAAAAACGGGTTTTAATCATGGTTCTTGTGGAAGGAACCGTCTTTTTCCGTTTTTGTGTCGTGACAGTGTTTATGTAGAAGTTGGAGGTTTTTAAATTTATCTTTGCCGCCTAGGGAGGTGGGTTAGATATGGTCAATTTCTACAATGTCTGTAGGTGTAAAGTACAAACCACAGTGGCTACATTTACCTTTTTATTTTTTAATGAGTATTCCTACTATTGTTGGTGTGTCAGGGTATTCTCCAAGTCGTTTACTTCAGTAAATCTACTCACTATTATAGGGTGTTTAATGGCCTTTTACGTTGACGTGCCTTACGATATTCGTTGTGGCATATTGGACTCACTCAAAACCTATTTCTGTGCTGACACACCAATTTCGTTCGCCTACTGTTCGCCAGTATTTGTCTTTGTTGATGTTACCTTTTTCTCGTCGTTTTGCCCATCCTCTTAGCTTGCGATCAGCAAGATTATCTAATTTTGGGAAGATTTTCTTACTTACTAATGCTGAGTAATAGTCTGACAATGCCCGGATGATTGCATTTTACCTCTTAATTAAGACAGATTGAGGGGATTGTTTATAGCAATCTATTACTTCAGCTCTTTTTACGAGATGAGCCGGGATTTTTGGTTGGGACGGGGTGATTATTGTCTTGAAACCTAGTGGGTTTCCATTGGTACTTTTGGCATCTCTATAGTTACCTACCGGATACTGTTGTATATGGAATCCTAAAAACTCAAACCCAACATTTCCATTGTATTTGTTGAGAAGGTGGGTTAATTTTTTGGGATTTGGTTTCTACTCTAAGCCAATATCACTCCACCAGTAGGCAATTATCTTCTGACAGGTGAGTATTACCTCAATGTCTTTGTACATTATCACAAAATCATCGTCGTATCGGGTTAAACTTAGGGAACATTGTTTCTCTTTTTTATTGATTCGTGAGTACCCTTTTGTTAGCGTTTCCGCATATTGCTTAATCCTTTCTTCCATTCCGTGTAGGGCAATGTTAGCCAGCAGCGGGGAAATAACCCTTCCGGGTGGCTTATTTTCCGTGATAAAAAAACATTACCTTGGTGTAACAGGCCACTTTTAAGCCACGACTTAATTTGTTATCGGAGGCGTGGATAAGTATTTATTTTGTCAAGTAACGCTTTGTGATTAATCGGGTCAACGCATTTGGCAATATCAGCATCTAGCACATATTTGGCTTTATATCTGATACTGTTAAAGATTGCTCCTATCGCATCGTGACATGACCTTCCTCGTCGAAAACCATATGAGTTGGGATCGAATGATGCCTCCCATTCTGGGTCAAGCGGTTCTTTGACAACTGATTGTAAGGCGCGGTCGTACATTGTGGGTATGCGTAATAGTCTTGACTCATTAGTTCCTAGTTTTGGAATCATTACCCTACGTGTAGATTGTGCTTTACCAGTTATTTTGAGTTCATTTACTAGCTTAATGCGTTGCTTCGGGGTTAGTAATTTAATACCATCCACTCCGGCTGTACGTTTACCAGCATAGTCTTGTGTAACCCCTCGTACCGCTAGAACCTTATTATACCATGAATTAATCAAGGTCTTTTGAAGCTTACCAACTGCTTTAGCATCACCATGTTCACTTGTTCGATAGATACGTTTTTGCGACTTGAATGTCAATCTTTCGGCTTGGCGCCCATTGATTTGATGCCATTCCAGCGTCGGGTTGTCTCGCGTTTTAGACTTATTCATTGCTACGATAGTTCCCATCTTTGAAGTTACCGGGCATCTGTCTGCGTATCTCTGTCATTACAATAGAGCATTAGCGTCTGATACACTCCCTATCTCATGTACTCTTCGTTAGCTACTTACTGGGTGATCCACCTGTTCTTTTCCAGCATACATGATAGTTACTTCGTTCCAAATACAAATTGGTAGAGTTTTTAGTGTGAGGCTATCCACTGGGTTTCTGGGCAGTGCTTATAGGAAGAAGTTAAAATCGCCTATGCCATATCCTTGCCTTTTGGCATGGTTTTAATCAGCCCTTAAACCACTTCAATATAACGATGGTTCACCCACATCTTTGCTTTCGCTACACATGAACTATTGCTCGACATTTACCAGGTTGGGCTGCCTTTGACCCCCGCTTTACTCTGTTAGTGGCTACCTAACAAAATAGGGGATATGCTTTTACCGCTGCACTTGCGGACTAGGACTAAGGACTTATGTATCCTGCACCTAGATGTGTATTTAGTTGTTATGGCAGAATGAGCCATACCAACTGTCCCTAAATATTTCTATTTATTTAGGTTAAACGAATCGCACTGAATCGGTATTATTGTATCATGCTTGCCGTGAAGAATTAACGTAGCCGCTGAGCGCATTAATTTTTGTTCATGGTATGGAGGTCTATCTGCCAAAAACTGATAATTTAGTGGCAGATGACGCTGTTCGCCGTACTGGTAAACGGGCCAATATTTCTGTTCTTCATTAGTTAGTATGCTCAACTAACAATCAAACTGCGAAGTAAGCATCTAACTCTGAAGTCTTCAAAGTTTCTCAACCCGCAAGCAGAACGTTTAATCAACTTGATCTTATGTTGATGCCTTCGACAACTTCACTCTTAGTCTTATTATCGAAGTAAGGGATAATTTCATTGAGTCAACGACTAATAGCCTTCTAACTATCGGGAACATATTTTTTAGCTCCTGACAGCCATCTTCCCAGTTTCAAAAAACCGAATAACTAATTATTACTTTGGTTGGGAATTATTCTATTTTTTTTTCTGTCTGCCTCCTTTTGAGAGTAGGAAATACATCTTTAACTGGCACGAATTTAGCTTTTTGCTCTTCCTTTATATCGGATTAGTTCTTCACTAAAACATATTTACTTTTTTTCAATTTTTGTAAAACTTTCTCCTTGCCTGCTTTCTCTTCTGACGATTCTGCTTTTTTAATTAAATCTTCTACCTATCTCTTCTCTCGCTTCTTTTGGGCATCCAATTCCTTATTATTTGTGCCATTACATGAAATCTGTCGGCGACCACCTGAACATTTGGTATCCAGTCTCTCACTACATTTCTGTAACCTTTCCACAAATGTCTACTTACTTCTTGTATTTGCTCTAATACTTATGATCCCCTCTGAGCAGCCCTTCCCTAATTTCTTCTTATTTCCTTCCTACCAATATTTCGATTAGCTTATACTTCTCTCAATCTATTAATACTGCACAGTACAGTAATGATATTGTACTGAGACTTATTTCAGTTATCCCTAATCTCTTCAACTCGCTAGGCTTGGCTTTCAAGTATTCTTTCGATGCGGATTTTAACATCCTTTGT
This sequence comes from Microcoleus sp. Pol11C2, assembly GCF_036701505.1. Taxonomy (NCBI): domain Bacteria; kingdom Bacillati; phylum Cyanobacteriota; class Cyanophyceae; order Oscillatoriales; family Microcoleaceae; genus Microcoleus; species Microcoleus sp. Pol11C2. The sequence continues at coordinate 25,673 of NZ_JAUBQX010000024.1, read as the reverse complement.
ATTTCTTCTGTTGTCACCACCCCTTTTTTCGCTACGCTGTGGATATCGTTCTCTAACACTTCTTGGATTATTGCTCTTGCTAGCCGTTTCGTATAAGTTCTTCTTTTTCGGACAAACTCCAACTCTTTACTAAAGGGCTTTCCACATTTTTCACATTTAAACAGTCGTCTGTTGATTTATAAAAATACGAAGTTCTATTTCCCAGGTAATTTTTTGACTAGCTATAGAGAATGTTGATGTAATTTATGATTTTTTTTTACCATGCGTAAAGTTAATTTACTGACAATTTCTGGCACCTCTAAAATGATTATAATTCCTTCCTAGGGGCGATATAAAATTACTTGTATTTCTAGGTTTTTAACAGCTTTGTTAACACTTTTATCTTCTTTTTCGTTTTGATGGCTGTTCAATCCACCTAACCCCTCTAGGTTGGGCTTATAGTTAATAATAAATGAGCTTTCTCTGTTAAACCAGGTAAAGAGTCTAAGCTAATCCGCATTTAAATTGCATGGTAAAAGAAATTTTAACATTGGTGGGGAGTAGAGGTTGGGCAGGAAAGCCCGCTCTCAACATACAATTTAAATGCACAACAGCTTACCAACTATTTTGCTAGCTTCATTTGTCTTTCTTTCCTGCCTTAGCTATTCATTGAGCATATTAACTAATGAAGAGCCAAAACTATTTATGCTTGTAACTGATTGTCAGACTTTTGATTTTCCCAAGCTAAAGATGTATGGCTTTTTTTATAAAAACTCGGAATTAATACCAAATTAATCAGGATTAGTGAAGCCCAATATTTTGGCAACTGATTTAGGATTACTATATTCTAACGGGGGTAGCTAACCAGAATTTCGTATAACAACGCGCTTAGGACTTCACAAACATTAATATTTTTCTCTTTTCTCTTTCTCTGCGCCAAGAGCGCCCTCTACAGTTCGTTGAAAAAATCTACTTTATTTCAAGCAATAGGATGGCTATAGGCGATCGCACCCACCCTACAAATCAAAACTCTCTTCACCAATACTTCCCAGTTCCCCGCTACCCAGAAACTCTTCCTCCTCTACTTCTTCACTTCCCGACTCGAAACTTTCCACCACAAACGGCAAACCAGCCGCCATCAAACCCCGTTGAATCAGTTCCGGCGTTTCCTCAAACAAAACAAATAGCGGATGAACAGCCTCAGCTTCATCGCTGTAAATATGTCTGTAGCGGTGCGGCATCACCCATTCGTAACCTTTATCCAGCCAAACCTGAGACTGTCGCCAGCGGCCGAGCAACTCAGAAAACTCTTCGCCCGGACGATGAATGAAAATCAAAATTTCCACTCCAATCTTAACTTTCCATTCAGGATCGCACATCAAAATCGCCAAATCGCAGGGCAAACAAACTGCCTGTCCGGGCGATATGCTAGTGCCGCTGCTTCCGGCATACGAAACCCCGTCCCGCAAGCGCGCAATTGGCAAAGGAATTGTGATTAAACTCTCATGGGCGCGGCGAATACTCGGAATCATTTCCATGTAAACCCGATATTTTTTCAGCAGGGCGATCGCGGCCGAAGATTCGCTGTACTCTGCTAGTAAAGTTTCGTAATGTGATTGTTTAACAGACATTTTCAAACCAAAGAATAAGTAATTACTAATTGCTGCTAATTGCTAATCTATCGCTTCTCGTTACTAGGAAGACCCCATTTGTGACAACTTAAGCTCAAGTTCTCCCAAGGGGGGAACTTGAGCTTGCCTCCAGGCTTTGCTGTGTAACGCGAACAGCGATTGAAGCATTTATGGCTCTGGGCTACCAATGTCGGGAGAATGCTTACAGCCTTTTTATTTAAAAGGTTTGAGCCATTTGCAGTCTCAAGATTAAGCCCGATACGATGCCTTTTTCTCATTTTATGCCGCTCGCCTGAACTTCATCTGAGCCAAAAAGGTAATTTGGTCTGTAAGGTGTGACTCTGGGAGCAACAGGGGAAAAGGACGTATTATAAATCCCGATCATATTCGTCATCGGAATGTACCAGTTCGCCTCAACTGAAGTTATCGCAGCCAGATTGCAAAAATTGCTTTCTCCCCTAGTCTATTCAAGAATCGAGCGTCTCTTCAGACCTGAGAGTCTCAATTCCCCAAGCTCAAGAGCGCGATGCGGCAATCTTCAATCCCATAAAATTGATTATAAGTCAACATAAAACCTAAATTTTTACAAAAATCGACTAATTTTAAAGACTTGTTAAAGCAATGAGGGGTTGTACCCCCCATAAGTTAGAGTCAGATCAGATATTATAGATGCACCCTGATGGCTTTCCCGTTCCACAAGAGCGGGATTTTTATTATTGGAAAGCCGGAGCGTTAATTTTCACAATACCTACTACAGATAAAATGACGTGGGGATGCCAAGATTAAAGATATAGCAGAGCTAAAGCTCAAACTAGGGCGCCGATCAATCAAACCTCACCCCTAACTCTGCGAAATAACCCAAAGGCGGTAGCATAGTTTGGGAAACGGCATCAACTGAAGATGAACTTAGCGCCAGCAACAGTCCTGCAACAGGGCAAATACAAAATTAACGCGACTTTAGGGATAGGAGGGTTCGGCATCACTTACCGAGCTATCCACACCCATTTAAACCAAACCGTCGTACTCAAAACCCTCAACGAAAGTCTGCGCCAACACCCAGAATCTGCCCAATTTCAGCAGCAGTTTATTGCCGAAGCCCAACGCCGATCGCGGTGTCAGCATCCCAACATAGTCAGGGTAATTGACTTTTTTGAAGAAGCCGGACAGTCTTTTATTGCAATGGACTACATTCCGGGTCAAACTCTTGCTCAAATAGTCGAAACCGATCAGCCGCTGCCAGAGCCCCAGGCCCTGCACTATATTCGGCAAATAGCCTCAGCCGTAAGTACAGTTCACCACAGCGGATTGCTGCACGGAGATATCAAGCCAGAAAATATTATCCGGCGAGGCGATTCTCACGTAGTAATGTTAATAGATTTCGGAATTCCCCGCGGCTTTACCGCCGGCACCAAACAAACCCACACTAACTTGCTCTCCCCCGGGTACGCGCCGATCGAACAATACCTCTATGACGGTAAATGTACACCGGCCACTGACATCTACGCGATCGCAGCCACCCTCTACTACTTACTCTCCGGGGTGGCGCCCGTAGCAGCACCCCTGCGCGATCGCATTCCCTTGACTGAGTTACGGCAATTTCAGCCCAACCTCAGCCCAGGAATCGAGCGAGCCATCCTTCAGGGACTCGAAATCGACCCCCAAAACCGCCCTCAGACAGTCGAAAATTGGCTCACCATGCTGCAAGAAACAGAGCGAGTATCAGTAAAAAGAAAAGGCAAGCAAAGTCTAAGATTGCCCGCACCTCCCCCGCCGCAGTTGACTTTTCTGGCGTTTGTCGTAACGGCTGCAATTGCAGGCTGGATGGGTTTTGACCTAGCATGGCACTACAACAGCACCAGTCTCAGCAATGGTCCCAAAATTGAATCCTTCCCATCTCTGGAAGATTTGCTCAAATCCCGCGATTTGTCAGGACCGATGTTCGGGCAGCCGTCTGTCGAAAGCAGCCCTCTCTATCCGATCGAACTCAACAAGCGCCCCAAACCCCCCTTAGACAGCACCAACATTCCCGAACAGATCGACGAACCCTCAGAAACTAGCGCCGTACCTTCTGAGTCTCCAAGCCAGGAAATTCCCGCCCCAGAACCCGAACCGGAACCTGAGCCATCGCCGACGCCCGAACCCGCACAGGAGCCTTCTGAGTCCCCCATTCCAGAGCCTCAAACCGAAATCGAGCCAGCTCCCCAACCAGAAGCCGCACCAGTACCAGAAGTTGCGCCCCTGCCTGCAGAACCGCCCGCCGCGCTCGCCCCGCCTGCCCCTGAGAGTGCTAGCGCTGAAACCTTGCCGCCGTCGGAATCCGCGCCGCCAGTAATAGCCTCGCCCATCGAGCGATCGCCTGAGCCTGCGATACCGAGCGGCAGTGGCAACAATTCAGATAGTTCGATCGCACCTGATTCCCCACCCCCTGTGGCAGATCCCACGATACCTTTTCCCGAACCTGCGACAAATTAGTAGGGTTTTTGTTGGTTCAAAGTGCGGACAAATACTTGGTTTTATGAGTTAGCAAATATCCGTTTAGTAGTTGAGATAATAAGGCCCTACCTAGCCAACGACTATCTTCCAAAAACTTCGGTCGAATCTGAACCTCCCAACAGTCGCCGTCTGAGTTTATCGAATATTTCCTATTCCCTCTGCAATCCAAATGCCCGCAAAAAAATGCAGGACTGTTTTCTATTTTGATTTAAATTATGTTAGAATATGTGCGCGGCGCTGAGGTGGTGTGATGTCGCGTATTAATACTGCCAAGCTGCAAACATTTTGGTACAAAGCAACCCCAACCTCAAATTTGAGCCAGTGTAAGCGAGGCTTTTGTGCTAAGCCGTGGCGCGTTAGAGTGTTCTAACTCTCAACAATCCTATCCCCGACAAAGGGGTGGGAGTGTCAATTCCCCCAAACTTCCTTCCTTTGGGAGCAAGCATCATTGGGGACAAGCAAGTTATAATTTGTTGCGGAAGCGCACAGAGATTTTTTATGAGTAAACCCCCAGTTCATGCTTTTTTTGTAGGCAGAGCACTTGCCGAAGCACTGTACGAGCAATTAGAAAGCGCAGCAACCAACGCTTTCTCTGAACTCGGCAAATTTGACGCAGAACAAAGAGAACGCCTGCGGCAGTTCACCGATCGAGTTGTGGAACGGGCAAATCGAGCTTCGGATGAGGCGATGCAGACCCGAACTGGCACTGCAAGCACCACCACCATTCAAGACATCCATCCGGCAGATTTGCAGGCGACGATTGACGAGCTGCGCGCCGAAGTGGCTCTGGTGCGATCGGAATTGCAGCGCTACCGCAGCAGTTTGCCCTAGCGCTCAATTTCGATCACAACTATTATTTACTACGTGAGCGCATTGCTTTGCGCTCCTGCGCTCCTACTTTCAATCAAAGCAACAACATAAAATAAGCAATTTGGGAACCCAAGTGTCTGCTCTCCTTGATGACTCTGTTAATCGCCAGCGCTCCCCCAAGCACACTGGCGAAGCCGATGAGCCAAAAACTGCTAGTAAATCCTACAAAAGTAAAGCTTATCGCTGGAACCGCGAAAAATATTCCCGGAAGCGGCGCTTCTTCGACATTTGGGCCTTTGTCTTGCTCTGGCTGGCTTCCCTCTGGCTCGACAGCAAAAATTGGAGCTATTGGGGAGGCGTGACTGAAGAAAAGAAAGTTGCCAGACGCCGCTTTCAAGCTATCTGGGTTCGAGAAACACTCTTGGATTTGGGGCCAACTTTCATTAAAGTTGGGCAGTTATTTTCCACCCGCGCCGACTTGTTCCCAGCAGAGTTTGTCGAGGAACTTTCTAAGCTGCAAGATAAAGTCCCTGCTTTCAGCTACGAGCAGTTAGAGGTAATTGTTGAGCAAGATTTGGGCAAGACAGTTCAAGAACTATACCGCAGCTTTGACCCAGTACCCCTGGCTGCTGCAAGTCTGGGTCAGGTACACAAAGCTCAACTCCATTCGGGCCCGGAAGTAGTGGTCAAGGTACAGCGACCGGGACTGCGGAAGCTGTTCGAGATCGATTTGCAAATTCTTAAGGGAATTGCCCGCTACTTTCAAAACCATCCTAAGTGGGGCCGCGGCCGAGATTGGATGGGGATTTATGAGGAATGCTGTCGCATTCTGTGGCTGGAAATTGACTATCTCCATGAAGGCCGCAATGCTGATACTTTTCGCCGCAATTTTAGCAACTGTGACTGGGTGCGGGTGCCGAGGGTTTATTGGCGGTATGCGGCTCCGCGAGTGCTGACTTTGGAATATCTGCCCGGGATTAAAATCAGCCACTACGAAGCTTTGGAAGCGGCAGGTATCGATCGTAAATTAATCGCTCAGTTGGGCGCAAAAGCTTATTTGCGCCAGTTGCTCAACGACGGCTTTTTCCACGCTGACCCACACCCCGGCAACATTGCTGTTAGTGCTGACGGTTGTCTGATTTTCTACGATTTTGGCATGATGGGGCAAATCCAGTCGAACGTCCGCGAAGGACTGATGGAGACGCTCTACGGCATTGCTTCCAAGGATGGACAGCGGATTATGGATTCTCTGATCAATTTGGGAGCTTTGGTGCCTACGGGTGATATGAGTCCGGTGCGCCGCAGCATCCAGTATATGCTGGACAACTTCATGGACAAGCCTTTTGAAAATCAGTCTGTGAGCGCGATTACGGACGACCTTTACGATATTGCCTACAACCAACCTTTTCGCTTCCCAGCTACTTTTACTTTTGTAATGCGAGCTTTTTCCACCATCGAAGGGGTGGGCCGAGGTTTAGATCCCGAGTTCAACTTTATGGAGGTGGCACAACCTTTTGCCATGCAGCTTATGACTAATGGAAATGGCCATGATACAAGTAGCAGCATTTTTAACGAAATCGGCCGTCAGGCGGCTCAGGTGAGTTCGAGTGCTTTGGGTTTGCCCCGCCGGATTGAGGAGACTATTGATAAACTCGAACAGGGAGATTTGCGGATTCGCGTCCGTTCAGCAGAAACAGAGCGCTTGCTTCGCCGCATGAGTAGCGCTCAAATGGGCACGAATTATGCTTTGCTGATGAGTGCTTTTACTTTGTCGGCGACAATTTTGTTTGTCAGCAATCAAGTCTGGCCGGCAGTCGCTGTGGCCGTGCTGGCGGCGGGTGCAGGGTTTGCTATGCTGCGTTTGTTCAAGCGGATCGATCGTTTAGACAGGATGTCATAATTGTGCAATTTGGGATTTGAAATTTCAGGTTTGAGATTTCTCGCCAGCCAAAATTTGACATCGAATGTTAAGTTTTGGCTGGCTGACCACAGATTGCTGAAATTTACAACATTTACGCCCTTTGAGGCTAAAAACCCAGTTGGTGCCTAGATTTGTGGCCAGCGAAACCTCTAATTTTGGGTAGAAATCGAGTTTTTTTTGCAGGTGCTGCTTAATTTACTGGATTTACCAAAATTTTAAGATGGGATTACCATCATACGATCTACAATATGAGGTCAAGGAAGTGCAATTTTTCCAAAACTCGCGATCGCGGGCAGCAGAATTTCAAGTTTGTTCGGGATTTAAGTTTTGGAATAAAAAATCGCACCCCATTAAATCAAGCTTTCAAGTTCGATGAGTCCAATCACCCAATCTATGAAACGCTCTTTCGCAGGTAAGACAGACACAGGGCTAGTTCGTTCCGTAAATCAGGATTCGTACTACATAGACTCTGACGGGCGATTTTTCATAGTGGCCGATGGAATGGGAGGACACGCCGGAGGTCAAGAAGCCAGCCGGATTGCGACTCAGGCGATTCAATCTTATTTGCTCGAACATTGGGAAGGGCCAGAGGATTCTCCGCTGTTGTTGGAAAAGGCTTTTTTAATTGCCAATCAAGCAATTTTGACGGATCAGCTCGACCACCCGGAACGTGCTGATATGGGTACTACGGCTGTGGTTCTAATGTTTAGGGATGAGGGCCGACCCTGGTGCGCTAATATCGGGGACTCTCGTTTGTACCGACTGCACGGCTCTCGCTTGGAACAGATTACTGAAGACCAGACTTGGGTGGCTCAGGCTGTCAAAAGAAAGGCTCTAACTCCAGACCAGGCTCGCACTCATCCTTGGCGTCACGTTTTGTCCCAGTGTTTGGGTCGCGATGATTTGCGGGAAATTGATATTTTGCCGGTGGACGTGCAGCCTGGGGATCGCTTGCTGCTCTGCAGCGATGGCTTGACTGAAGAACTTTCTGATCCTTTGATTGCTTCGCCTCTGAAGTCGATTCGCGCCTGCGAGGGCGCTGCAAATGCTTTAATTCAAGCAGCTAAGGAGAAAGGGGGACGCGATAATATTACTGTGGTGATTGTGACGATCGACCTCAAATAATATTCGATCGCCCGATCCCACCCTACCCTCTAACATCGAAAAATTGAACAATCTAAAATCTAAAATCTAAAATCTAAAATTGAATGACCCGTGTTATCGGTTTGATCAGCGGCACGTCGGTGGATGGCATTGATGCTGCTTTGGTGGATGTGGTCGGTTCCCAAACAGACTTGAAAGTGCAATTGGTGGGTGGCAAGACTTTCCCTTATCCTGCTAATTTGCGATCGCAAATTCTCTCGGTTTGCAGTGGTTCAGCTTTGTCAATGGCTGAACTAGCCCAATTAGATGATGCGATTGCCCAAGAATTTGCTACGGCGGCATTGACAATTCAAGCAGAATATGATAGAGCCGAATTAATAGGCTCTCACGGTCAAACCGTCTACCACCGACCTGCTGGGAAAGCCCCCAAAGACAGCGCCGGTGCGTTAATGGGCTACAGTTTGCAACTCGGGCGGGGCGCGCTAATTGCGGAATTGACAGGAATTACTACTGTGAGTAACTTTCGATCGGCAGACATTGCTGCTGGGGGTCAAGGAGCACCCTTAGTGTCAATAGTTGATGCCTGCCTGCTGGCGGAACCCAACATCAGCCTCTGTATCCAAAATCTGGGGGGAATTGGCAATGTTACCTATCTGCCGGCAAGAGGAAAAGGGGAAAACAATGACGAGTCTGAGATTTTCAGTCTTGGGGAGGGCATATCGGGCTGGGATACAGGCCCGGCGAATTCCCTGTTAGATTTGGCAGTACAGCACTTCTCAGGCGGCACTAAGACGATCGACGAAGGTGGAGCTTGGGCGGCATCGGGTACTCCCTCTCAAGCTTTAGTCGAGCATTGGCTCGAATCAGAGTTCTTCCGCCAAGCACCGCCGAAATCAACGGGGCGAGAGCTATTTGGTGTAGACTATTTTGACAGGTGTTTGGTCGAGGCCCAAGGTTACAACCTCAGTCCTGCTGACGTGCTGGCGACTCTGACAGAACTGACTGTTGCCTCGATCGTTCACAGTTACCAAACATTTTTACCGGCTATGCCCGATCGAGTTTTACTATGCGGGGGTGGCAGCCACAATCTCTACTTAAAACGCCGATTGCAATCTCAATTGCATCCAGTGCAAGTGTTGACTACTTCTGAGGCAGGCTTGAATGTAGATTTTAAAGAGGCGATCGCTTTCGCGGTTTTAGCCGCATGGCGGGTTCGGGGCATCCCCGGCAATCTGCCTCAAGTTACTGGTGCCCGGACACCGGTACTTTTAGGAGAAATTAACTCTTGTTGGCACAGTTTGGCGTGATAGCATAGAGTCTGAGGGACAACGGCTGTGCGTTGTTGCACCAGCATTGTAGCCAGCAGGAAAAGCATAGGAACAGCACTGTGGCTCACACGTTTTTAATGGAATCTGGCCAATGGACGCTCGAAGGAAGCTGGATTGAGCGCAATGGCGTGCCAATTACGGTTAAAGGCAAAACTTTAGTGAGCTGGAACCGAACAGATTGGTTCAGTATGGTGACAAAGCTCGTATTTCCTGGAGGCGATCGCGAAGAGATTATTTTGCAGTACCGAGGACACCTCAACAGCGATGAACGGCAGTATACTTTTGTACTCCAACACAGCGAACTCGCCCGCGTCGAGGGCGAAGGTTGGATTGCTCCCCAGTCGATCGTCCAGCGTTATTGGGTATTGGGAGACGAACGCCAGCGCCGGACGGGTTTTGATACCCTTCACCGGGTTGATGACAACCGCTACTACCAATCTAGCGGCATCATGTCTGGTCATTACTTGACGAGTACAATGGAAGCAACTCTCGAACGTCAGGGGGAATAACTCTTTCTCGAGTCCAGATTTGCGAGTTCTAGGGTTTGATGTGAAAATTGAAGGTTTTGCTAGTCGGAGGTCGCGCTCAGATGTCCGACTAGCGCCATTGTTGTCAAACCTCATCCGCTGCAAATAAACACAAATATATTTAATTTGTTAAAAATTTTAAGTGGTTAAAAAATTAACACTTACTATTAATAGTTATCCAATTTTCGAGCCGAGGCGCGATAAATTATCTTTGCGCTCTCCGGTGGTGTCGATCGACAAACTGCTTAGCTCGATTTCGCAATTCGAGTGAAATCCACAAAGAAATTGTCAAATTTTCCTCAAGTCTCTATACAAGTCTTCTAGCTTCTGCCTTCGAGTGACGCCCCATCACCCCCAACTCCTTTCCGCTTGAGGGAAGAGAGTAAGAGACGGAGGTCGCCGACTGCGACTCTTGGTTACTCAACGCCTGGGTTAGGTTCTAAACCCCAGTGGTGTTTCAGAAAATGGCGGTACATGGTTTCTCGTAGCATCATTTGCTCGTAAAGCTTGACCAAAAACTCCTGAGCTTGTTCGCGGCTCATGTCACTTACCTGTGTTTTGAAGGAACACAGGCTAAATTGCTGTTCCAAAGACAATTCTGCAGGTTGGCTCATGACTTTGACTCCTCTGTAAGTAAAGGTGACTTAAAAGTGAACACCTGGATTAACCAGATTTGTAAGTTGTTTCAGCGATCTACGGTTGGTTTCGGGATGCCCGATGGCCCATATCGCTTTAGTATATATTACAAAAGGTAACAATCATTTGACAAAATTACCCTCTGTCCTAAGAAATAACTTACTTAGGGATAGAGATGGGGAGATGTCTGCAAAAGTTCCTTCCGCAGGCATATACAAGTGTATCTACTTGTCAAGAGAAAAAAGGCTCAGTACGAACCAAAAGAATTGAAGCCGTTTATACCAAATCCGGCGGAGATTCTCTGCGCGAGGGGGAGAGCGGAAGAGCGGGAGAGGGGGAGATGAGGAGAGGGGGAGAGCGGGAGATGAGGAAATGAGGGAGGAGATGAGGAGAGGGGGAGAGGCCCAGAGCTGAAGATGGGGAGAGGGGGAGAGGCCCAGAGCTGAAGATGGGGAGAGGGGGAGAGGCCCAGAGCTGAAGATGGGGAGATGAGGAGATCAGGAGAGGGGGAGAGGCCCAGATTGGAAGATGAGGAGAGGCCCAGAGCGGAAGATGGGGAGAGGGGCAGATGGGGAGAGTCGGAGAATTTGTCTGTTCTCCCTTCTCCCTTCTCCCTTCTTCCTTCTTCCTTCTTCCTTCTGACTAATTCGATGGCCCGCCATCCTGGGGTGGAGTGACCGCTCCGGGTCTGAAATTGGGAGCCGCGGGTGCAGGCGAAACAGGAGGAATGCCCTGATTTGCCCCAAAGTTGCTAGGCTGCTGTGGAGTCGGGAGAGGAGATTGAAACTGATTGGGATTGAACTGCTGCTGCCCGGGAGCCGGGAGAGGGGATTGAAACTGATTGGGGTTGAACTGTTGCTGCCCCGGAGGCACAGGAGACTGCAGAGGTTGACCGGAATTGCCGATCGGAGGTGCCGCAGGAATGCCCGAATTGGGAAGCGAGGTATTGGGCAATGGGGAGGGAGCCGAACTAGGAAGAGTTGCCAGGGCAACTCTATCGCCCCCTACCTCTCTCAATTTGTCTAAAACCTCGACAACTTTGGCATATCTAGCATTTTGAGGAGCGTACAGCACCATCAACCCCGTAGGATTTTGGCTTTGGAAACTCTTTAAAACTCGATCAAGCTGTTGGTAATTAACAGGCAATTGATCAATATAAGTTTGACCGAAATCGTCAATGCTGACAATCAGCATCTCTCGCATCTGCGTTTGTCCTGTCTTCGCTTTAGGCAAATCGACATTAATGGCTTGCTGGCGAGTCAGTTGCAGAGCCGCCAGCAGAAAAAACGTCAGAATACAAAAGATCACGTCAATTAAAGGCACCAGTTCTATCCGAGCCTCTTCAGCAGGAGTATCTAGATTAATCTTCATCCGTTCTCCTTGGTTCTAATTATTAGAAGGTGAATCTTCTGCCGGATCGGAACCTTTCAATTTCGGCTCCCGATTCCGTTCTCCCGATTCTTGAGAATTGAGAGAACGCCTGTTCAAACCATCTGCACCAAAAGAAGAATTGCTGTATTCTGCACCGGGCAATCGACCCTTAGCATTAGCTGCAGGCCAGTATTGCCTGTACAGCAATTCCAGTTCGTTTCCAGCTTTGCGAAATATTTTTGCCTGGTTGAACAAAAAAGCTTGAAATATCCGATAAAACGCCAAGGTAAAAATTGCTACTACCATCCCAGATGCAGTAGTGATCAGCGCCTCGCCAATCCCCAAAGTTACGCCAGTTGTTGCCGCTGTGCCGATGTCGCCCAGACGGATGGAACTGAGCGAGTTAATCAAGCCCAGAACTGTTCCCAGCAAGCCCAGCAAAGGGGCTAGAGCGATCGTAGCTTCTAAGATTTTGTCACCGCGACGCATCGAAGCCAACTCTTCATCGGCTGCAGCTTCCAGTGCGAGTCGAAATAAATCTGGTTCGGGATTGTAGAGCCGCAGGGGTGCAGAAAGAAATCGCCCGATCGGCTGTCGGTTAGCTTGTCTGGCAATCTCGTTAGCCGCCCCCCAATCGCTGCGAGCCGCTTCCAGAATGCGGTTAACTATCTGCTTTTCTTTGCTCAGGAGGCTCGCCCAAAACCACAAGCGCTCGATAATTGTACTCAAAGATAAAATCGATAACAGCAACAGGGGCCACATGGCGGGGCCGCCTTTTTGAAACAGTTCTTGAATATTCACAATATTTTTGCTCCTGCAGTACCCGCTAACTTTTGCTTCTGTTCTACTTTTTTTAACAAATCTAAGGCCATTTAATTTTAGCTATTAATGTACTCAGGACTTACGCACTCGCGACTAAATAACGCCGGTTTTGCGAGGGGGGCATCGGGGTGCAACGAAGTATTTTCGTCGAGGAAACCCGGTTTCTGGGTAAGTCTTGGTACTGTTTTCTAGTGCCTACTGGCGATGGGCGGCGACTTCCTCACAATTCCTCTAAGTCTTGACACATATCTTGGAGTGACTGGTGTTGAAGGCGGCGGGAAGAGCGGCGATATTTTTTAGTTTGCAGCTTCGGTTCGTAATGCTGCGTACCATCCGACTTGGTTTGCTGCTTCAAACTCGATTCGGCGCTGCTGGAGTTGTGCAGAGCTTGTTGGCGGACGATCGCCTCTTCGAGAAACTGCAAGTAATACTCATAGCGCTCCCAACCTCCCCGCACCACACAGTTAGGCTCGTCTCGGTGCGAACAGTCGCTAAACTGGCAGCTACCCAAAGCCAGCCTCTGGCGCGCTTCTGGGAAATATGCAGCTAACTCGGACGGAGCGCATTCGAGAGCCGGCTGATTAAAGCCCGGAGTATCGGCCAAAAGTCCGCCGCCGGGGAGTTCAAATAGTTCGACGTGGCGAGTCGTATGGCGCCCGCGGCCGAGTTTGCCGGAAACAGCGTTCACTCGTAGGTTCAGCGCCGGGATCAGTTGGTTGATCAAGCTGGACTTGCCAACCCCAGAAGGGCCACAAATTACCGTTATTTTTCCTTGCAGGTGGTCTAGAAGCAAGTTCGGCAACGGGTTATGTACGGGGTTTAACGGATGTAACGGCTTGACAGAATTTTGAACTTGGGGTTTGTCCTCATAACTCATCAGAGATGGCTCTATTTCTTCCACTAAGTCATGGAAACAGGGTTCCGATTCAGAAACTTCATTTTGATCATTAGCGGGGGCTTCCTGAACTCCTGCACCGCTGCGGACGCTAATAAACATTGGTTCGTAGCCCCAGCCTGAAAGTCGATCGCGCCACTGTTCCAACTCTTGGGGCGTGACCAAATCGCATTTGTTCAGGCACAAACTCACCTCTAAACCTGTAGATTCGGCCTTGACTAAAAACCGAGTTAATGATGCGGGATCTAAGTCGGGTTCGGCGAGGGCAAAAACGAGGAGAATGCGATCGGCATTAGCTACAGGCGGGCGGTTGAGTTCTGTTTGGCGCGGGAAGACTTCAGAAATTGCACCCCGGCGGTCAGTCCAGTCCGGTTCGTCTACCACCACGCGATCGCCCACCATCACCTGTTGGCCAATTTTTTTCAGTCGAGTGCGACGAGTGCACAGGAGAATCGGAGAATCAGCGAGGGGAGCCTTTTTCCCGTCAATGGAGACTTCGGGATCTAACCTCACTTGGTAGAAGTTAGCCTGAACAGCAATTACAGTACCCACGATCAAGGGCGAATTCAGGCTCATCCTGCTTCCTTGTCTTCTGGGCGCTGCACTTTCATTGAAAAAAAGCCCGACTCCGGCTCATCCGCGACAAATTGCGTTTCCAGAATCTGGTAGCCTTCCATTTTGAGACTATCGGGCACTTGTTCGATCGGCTCTCCAGCGTCCAGCCACACCTCCAACACTGCTCCCGGTGCCATTTGCTCCAAGCGCAGTTTAGTGCGGACAAAATTCAGAGGACACGGGGTACCCCGCAGATCGATTTTGGCATCTGGGGATTTAGGACTTTCAATTTTCGATGTTGAATTCATAATGTTTTTGGCAATCTCAAATCCTGAAAGCCTTAGTTTTTTAAACAAGTTGCCTGGAAAAGGGAGAATCTCAAATTTTGTGTCCAATTGGACACAGATTATTATTTCGGGAAAAAGTGAGCGCAATTGCGCTCACTTTTTTGAGCGCTGCTGAAACCGAATGCCCAGGAAGCGTCCCACCTGAGATTTTTGTGAGCAATTGCACACAATTTTTTGACAGAGACTAAAACAAATGGCCGGGGAATTCTCAAATAGGAAAATTTGACACCCATGGGTGTCAAAAATTGCTTATTTCTGAAACAAATTGCCCAGAAATCCTTCCAAGCCGCCTTTACCAGTACGATCGCCCTTCAGCTTAGCAAGCTGCATCAGCAACTCCCGTTCCTCAGCCGTCACCTTAGTCGGAATGTCAATAGACACCGTAATCAAATGATCGCCACGACTAACCGGATTTCCTAAGCGAGGCACCCCTTTTTTCTCCAAAGTCAGAACAGTATTCGCCTGAGTTCCGCTAGGAATCAACAATTCCGTCGGCCCGTCTACGGTTTCCACTTCCAACCGGCACCCCAAAATTGCTTGCAAATAACTAATCTTAACTTCCGAGCTAACGTTAGTACCCTCGCGCTTAAATAGCGGGTCTTCATTTACGGCCAAAAACACGTAAAGATCCCCGGGCGGTCCGCCCAGTTTGCCGGCATCCCCTTCATTGGAAACGCGCAAGCGAGTACCGTTGTCAACCCCAGCCGGAATTGTGATTTTCAGCTTTTTCATCACTTCTTTCTGACCTCGGCCACCACAAGTTTCGCACTTATCCTCAATCACTTGCCCGGTGCCGTTGCAAGTGGGGCAAACTGAAACTTGAGTAAAGCTGCCGAAAGGAGTGCGGGTAGCGCGTCGGACTTGACCACTGCCGGTACAAGTCGAGCAAGTTTGGGGTCTGGTTCCCGGTTTGGCGCCAGTCCCGGTGCAAGTTTCGCAGGTTTCTAAATGCTTGATGCGGAGTTCTTTTTCGCCACCAAACACTGCTTCCCGAAAATCCAGTCGCAAATCCAGGCGCAAATCGTCTCCGCGCACCGGCCCGCTGCGCCTGCGACCTTGCTGTTGTTGGCCGACACCTCCCTGAAAACCTTGAAAGAAGCTTTCAAAAATATCGGCAAAGCTGTCACCGAAGTCTTGGAACCCAGGCGCGCCTGCCCCGCTGACCCCTGCTTCGCCGAAACGGTCGAAACGGGCGCGGGTTTCTGGTTCTGAGAGTACCTCGTAGGCGCGGTTAATTTCTTTAAACCGCTCCTCAGCACCGGATTCTTTGTTGACATCTGGATGGTACTTTCGAGCTAGGCGGCGGTAAGCACGCTTAATTTCTTCTTTGTCTGCGCTGCGAGAAACGCCTAATATTTCATAGTAATCACCGGCCATAGAGCTGCTTGCCTGGAGGTAAATAACAAAAAGTGTACGAAAAAGAAACGGGCGACCTTTCCTGAAATTACAGATTAAAAGTTAAAAATTCTCATTGTTAATTGTTAACTTTTAATTTTTAGCTTTTCAGTTTTAAAGGAAAGGATTCATATCATCAACTTCTGGTTCGGGAACCTTCTGTTTTTGTTTTGACTGTGGATTTGACTGTGGACTTGACTGTGGATTTGACTGTCGTTTTGACTGTCGTTCCGGCTTGGATTCCGCCTTTGATGCCGCCTTTGATTCCGGCTTTGGTTCCGGCTTTGGTTCCGGCTTTGGTTCCGGCTTTGGTTCCGGCGGAGCTTGGGGCGCCACCAGCAGCTCTTCTTCCAGCAAAATACTGTCGTCGTCCGCTTTAACCTCTTCTGGTTCTGATGATTCTACTTCTGACATCATCTCGCTTTCACCAACAGATCCTGACGGGGCTACCCCGCTGCGGGCTTGGTCGTAGACTGCTGTCCCCAGCGAGTATAGCAGTTGCTTGAAAGATTCGATTGCGGGCGTGAGTTCCTCGACTGTGATGTCGGGGTTAGTCATCGTTGCTCGCAAGGCTGCTGCGGCTGTTTCCGCTTCTGCCTTGAGCTCGTCGCTCAGCAGTTGGGCGTTGGTTTTTAAAGTTACACCACAATTATAGACGAGGGAGTCAGCTTGATTTTTGAGTTCGACGAGTAGAGCGCGCTTGATGTCCTCGTCGGCGTAAAGTTCGGCTTCTTGTCGCATCCGCTCGACTTCGGTTTCGCTCAATCCCCCTGTATTGGAAATTTGGATGCTTTGTTCTTTTCCGGTTCCCTTGTCTTCAGCAGCCACTTTGAGAATCCCGTTGGCATCGATTTCAAAGGTAACTTCGATTTGAGGTACGCCACGGGGAGCTGGGGGAATGCCTTTGAGCAGGAACTTGCCAAGACTTTTATTGTCTTTAACCAATGCCCGCTCGCCTTGGAGTACGTGAATTTCTACCGAGGTTTGCCCGTCGGCAGCCGTGCTGTACATTTGCGATCGACTGGTGGGAATAGTTGTATTGCGCTCGATTACTTTGGTGAATACCCCGCCCAAGGTTTCGAGTCCCAGGGAGAGCGGCGTCACATCGAGCAGCAGCAAGTCTTTGACTTCACCACCCAACACTCCGGCTTGAATTGCCGCGCCTACCGCTACAGCTTCGTCGGGATTGACGGATTTATCGGGAGAAACGCCCCCAAAATACTTGCTAATTGCCTTTTGAACTGCCGGAATCCGGGTTGAGCCTCCCACTAAAATAATCCTGTCTATGTCTTTGGGGGTCAAACTTGCGTCTTTGAGGGCTTGAGTCACCGGATCGATCGTCGCTTGCACCAAATGAGCCACCAGTTTTTCAAACTGAGCTTTGGAGAGTTCCATTTCCAAATGCTTCGGCCCTTTCTCGTCAGAGGAGATGAAGGGCAAATTGATTGAGGTGGATTCCCGGTTTGATAGTTCTATTTTTGCTTTTTCCGCAGCTTCTCGGAGCCGCTGCAAGGCCATTTTGTCTTGTGAAAGGTCACTGCCTTCTTGAGTGCGGAAAGCTTCTACCAGCCACTGGACTATGCAGTCGTCAAAGTCATCTCCTCCGAGATGGTTGTTACCAGAGGTAGCGTTGACTTCAAAAATTCCGTCTCCCAGTTGCAGGATCGAAACGTCGAAAGTACCGCCACCCAGGTCAAAGACCAAGATTTTCTGTTCTATATTTTGCTTGTCGAGCCCGTAGGAAAGGGCTGCCGCCGTCGGTTCGTTGACGATCCGCAGGACTTCTAGGCCCGCGATCGTACCAGCGTCTTTAGTAGCTTGCCGTTGGGCGTCTGTGAAGTAGGCTGGCACTGTAATCACGGCTTGTGTAACCGTTTGTCCCAAATAAGCTTCAGCATCTTGCTTGAGCTTTTGGAGTACCATTGCCGAGATTTCTTGGGGAGTGTGAACCTTGTTCCGAATTTGGACGTTAACGGTATCGTCTTTGCCTTTTATGCAGGTATAGGGAGTTCGGGCTCGTTCTTCTTCTGTGTCGTCCCACCGCCGTCCGATAAATCGTTTGATACTGTAGACAGTATTTACAGCATTAGTTACAGCTTGCCGCTTGGCCAATTGACCTACTAAGCGATCGCCCGCCTTGCCGAATCCTACTATACTCGGAGTTGTGCGGCCGCCCTCGGAATTGGCGATCACGACGGGTTTACCGCCCTCTAACACAGCTACGCAACTGTTAGTTGTGCCTAAGTCAATTCCAATAATTTTTCCCATAGCGCCTCATAAAACTTTGTGGGATGTTTGGAAACCTCCAACTACAAGTTGGGGGAGGAAAAACGACTCAGCTTGTTTAAACAAGCATTACCAGACTAGATTTGCAGGAAATAAACTTAATGTCCTAAGGCAATATCAAAGATTGGTAAAAACATTTTTCAGAATTTTTGGATAAAGCGCTGACCTGCTTTTAGTCATCTTTAATTAAGAAGTTGGTGAGTCTGCCACCTTGGAACCCCCGAATTCTATTCGGGGGTCAGCGACTTTGAGGAATGCAGTAGCTTGTATCCCGATTAACCTTCCGAACTATCGGGATTTTCATCTGAGGCTACCACAGATAGCCCAGCCGCTGCAACTTTCACTTTGGCGTGCCGCAAGACGCGATCACCCAGAATGTAGCCGCGTTCTAGTTCTTGGATAATTGTTCCTTCCTCGTGTTCGTCAGTTGGCTCGCTCAGCAGAGCTTCGTGGAGGTTGGGGTCAAACTGTTCACCTTCGGGGCGCATCGGAGAAACCCCGATTTGCTTGAGGCCGTCTACCATTTGCTTGTAAACGCTTTGGTAGCTTTTGTGAATGTTCATTTCGCCATCGGTTTGCGGCTTGATGTGCGATCGAGCGCGCTCGAAATTGTCAATTACCGGCAACAGGGGTTTGATCGTGAGACACCTTGCCTGTAAATCTAGCTCTTCTTTTTCCTTTTGGGTACGCCTGCGGAAGTTCTCAAAATCTGCTGCTAGGCGGAGATTTTGATTTTTCAGTTCTTCTAGTTGAGCGGATGCGGCTTGCAACTGAGTTTTTAAAGCCTCTTTTTCATCGTTTGCCTGGGCCAGTTCCTTCTTCCAAGGCTCCGCCGCGTCTGCAGTCGGACTGTTGGTTGAACTGCCGGTGACGGTAGGCCCCGATGCGTTTGCTGGGGTGCGATCGCCCTGAGCACTTTGATAAGCTCGAGCAAGTTCGAGCTCCCAATCCGCCGATTCGTTCGAGTTTCCTGGTGCCGCCGGATTTTCGCTTGCCATTGGCGAACCCTCTGGGGTGGTTTCCCCTGTTGAGTTAGGATCTTGATCTTGCTGTTTTTCCTCGTCAATCATAAAAGCTGCGCGACAGAACCCTATCAATTCTAGCAGATACAGTTAACCCGGTAAATCTAGAGGACTCGAATTTACTGTGTATGGCACAATGTGAAAAGAGGCAGTCTCGCCCGATCTGGAGACAGTGCTCAAAGCTTTCCATAAAATATTCAAAGGCCCGTTTAGATATTTACGTATAATATGGCAGCAATGGGGCAAACCCAACGTTTGTTGGTTCCTGATTTTTAATTAACGCGCTCGCATTTACAACAATTTTTATAAGTATATTTTCCGGTTAAGTCTACTACAAGATTTCCCATTTAGGAGGCTTGATGTTTCAAGGTTTACTTAAAAGGAGAGAAACTTAAAATTATCATCGGTCAGGGTGTTTTAGTCGCAAGCTGACACTGGCATTTTTTACCATTTGCTGAGTTTCCCAAGTCAGGAGAAAAAGGAATTTGTAGTGATTGAGTCAG
Source organism: Microcoleus sp. Pol11C2 (assembly GCF_036701505.1). Classification (NCBI taxonomy): domain Bacteria; kingdom Bacillati; phylum Cyanobacteriota; class Cyanophyceae; order Oscillatoriales; family Microcoleaceae; genus Microcoleus; species Microcoleus sp. Pol11C2. The sequence goes on along the minus strand of NZ_JAUBQX010000024.1, from coordinate 6,048 downwards.
TAGTTAGGTGTGTGCTTGTGTAACTCCGATAATAGGTTGTTAATCTTGATGCGAATTGGGTCTGTGGTTTTTCTGATTCGATACCGCCGAAGTCGCTTGAACTCTCGAATTTTGGCCAGTCAAATGATAGACATTACCTGGTGTGGCGGAGGTGCTCATCTGTAAATACGATTGATATCTAATTTGCCTCTTCCCACGATTTTTGAACCCTCAACCTTACGTCACAAAGGTTTGGACACCAGGGTATAATCAAAGTAATATTTACTGACCCAAAACTAGAGTTGCTCAAAATTTGCCCTGGGGGCTCATGCAGCCGACGATCAGGCACTGACCGATCGCAGATAATTAATCAAAATATATTTCAAAAGGGCGATCGAGGCTTTCGTAAAAGCTATCATCACAGAACATAGCTCATCTTTAATTTAGTACAGTTAACCGCGCCACCACGGGCGCTGTAATTTGAGCAAACAATTTGGGAAAATAGAATTAGCCTGGGAGGGGGACACACCCCGCCCCGCTTTTGTCTCCCGGTACGGGGAACCCCCAAGTGATGTGCCCTGACGCTATAACGAGAGTATCCCGCAAGTTAATCAGGTAAGTAAGCAACTTAGCACTCAAGGAACAAGATTTGATTGCAAGCACCGGCAAATCCCTCCAGCATCTCGTCAATTTGTGGACGAAGCTTAGAGGGGACTGCAAGCTTACACTTGAGAGATAGGGCTTGAGCAAGAAAATGATAGCTGATCCATAAGCAAAGAATACGGGGGTTAAAACCCCGCGTTGCTTTTCCTCTCAGCACTCTGTGTGACTGAGTTTCCCACCTATTGAGTGTTTTTTATGACTAGCACATCCCCGCTTCGCTCCACATCCATAGTTTCTGTGAGCCAATTTCCTCCGGCTCTCACAAAAATGATTCTGTCGGGTTACGTCAACGGCGAGCAAGTGAAGCAAGCTCAAATTGAAAGCCAGAAGTCGGGCAAGCGTTTGACGGAGGTATTAGAAGCACTTACCGGGCAGCCGTTACCCCCAGAATTGCTGCGACTTTACAAGAAGCAGCAGATGTTTGAACGGAAGATAGTCTACGGGGTTGAAGCATTTGACCCCGAGATGAGCGAAATGTCTAACGAGCAACTCGGAGTTATGCTCGATGCGTTGAAGATTTCGATCGACATTTGTCACCAAGGTCGGTTTTTACCCGTAGCGAAGACTGAAACTGAGCCTGCAGCGGTTTTAGTGGCAATGGTAGATCCCGACAACCTCAACGCCATAGAAGATTTGCGGCGGATTTTACAGCCTCACGGCTTGGCTTTGCAGCGACGGGTGATTACGCCAGACGACTATCAGGACATAACTTCTGCCTATCAAGACGAACAAGTTAAGAGGGAAGCTAAAAAAGCTGAAATCGAAAAGCAGAGAAAGATGGATTTAGGGGAGGGAGATTTTGGCGAGCTCTCGCTAGAAGAGGAGAGTAGCGACCAAGAAGACCTCGCTAACACATTGGACGATGCTGAGGCGGCTCCCGTAATTAAGGCGGTCAATATCATTTTGGCTAAAGCTTTGTCGGAAAAGGTGTCTGATATCCACGTAGAACCTCAAGAAGAGTTCATGCGGATTCGGATGCGGAAAGACGGGGTGCTGCAAGAGTATTTCCGGTTTCCCAAGCAGGTAGTGGCATCGATTACCGCTCGTTTCAAGATTATTGCCAACCTGGATATTGCCGAACGCCGACAAGCTCAAGACGGCCGCATCCGCCGGGTGTTTGAGGGACGCACGGTGGATTTCCGGGTGAACAGCTTGCCTTCGCGGTACGGCGAAAAAATCGTGCTGCGGATTTTGGACAGTTCCAGCACTCAGTTGGGTTTGGGTTTGTTAATCTCCGACGAAGAAACTCTGGCTTTAGTGCGAGAGAGTGCTAGCCGTCCGTTCGGACTGATTTTGGTGACGGGGCCGACGGGTTCGGGCAAGTCAACTACTCTGTACTCTATTCTGGCGGAACGGAACGATCCGGGGGTCAATATCAGTACGGCGGAAGACCCGATCGAATATGCTTTGCCAGGAATTACCCAATGTCAAGTAATTCGGGAAAAAGACTTGACTTTTTCCAACATTCTGCGGGCATTTTTGCGGCAAGACCCTGACGTGATGCTGGTGGGGGAAACGCGGGACAGGGAAACTGCCAAAACTGCTCTGGAAGCTGCTTTGACGGGACACTTGGTGCTGACGACGCTGCACACGAACGACGCGGCCGGGGCGGTCGCGCGTTTGGCCGAAATGGGCGTAGAACCGTTCATGGTTTCGGCCGCTCTGTTGGGCGTGTTGGCTCAGCGTCTGATGCGGCGCGTTTGCGACAAATGCTGCATTCCTTACCAGCCTACTGCCGCAGAACTCGGCAAGTACGGTCTATCCGCTTCTCAAGAAATTGATCTAACTGTTTACAAAGCCAACACCGTACCGGTGGAGGAAAGGAAGGAACTGGCAGAACGCGAGCAACTTTGTCGGAAGTGCGGCGGCCTAGGCTACAAAGGACGGGTAGGGGTTTATGAGTTCCTGAAAAATACTGAGCGGCTTCAAACTCTGATCACTCAAGGAGCTCCCACAGAGCAAATTAAGGAAGCAGCAGTAGAAGAAGGGATGAAAACGCTGTTGGCTTACAGCTTGCAATTGGTGCGGGAAGGCGCGACTACCTTTGAAGAAGTCGAGCGTGTGACGTTTACAGACTCTGGCCTGGAGGCTGAAATGAAAGCCAAACGCAAGCAGGGACTTACCTGCAAAACTTGTCAGGCGGAATTGAAGCCGGAGATGCTGGATTGTCCGTACTGCTTGACGCCACGCTTTTTGGATTGATTCAGCAGTTAACAGTTGACTATTAACTGTTGACTCTTAACTGAGCTAGATTGGTCAATAACTATCAATTCGATCGAGGAGAGGTATCTATGGGTCTGATGATTGAAGACGTACTGGAGTCCCTGGTAGAGCAAGGGGGTTCGGACATACACATCCAAGCGGGCGCGCCTATATTCTTCCGAGTCAGCGGTAAACTAACTCCTCAGACGCAATACGGCGACATTCTGTCTGCTGAGGAAGTGCAGATCCTAATTTTCCAAATGCTCAACAATATGCAGCGCAAGCAGTTGGAAATGGAGTGGGAACTTGACTGCGCTTACGGGGTTCGGGGATTGGCTCGGTTTCGCGTCAATGTCTACCGGGAACGGGGTGCTTGGGCGGCTTGTATGCGGGCTCTGGCTTCTAAGATTCCTAACGCAGATGCTTTAGGCGTGCCACAGATTTTGCGGGACCTGACGGAAAGACCCAGGGGTATGCTGTTGGTGACGGGACAAACGGGTTCCGGGAAAACTACTACGATGGCGGCTTTGTTGGATCTGATCAACCGGACGCGGGCGGAACACATTCTAACAGTTGAAGACCCGATCGAATATGTGTTCCCTAATATCAAGAGTTTGTTTCACCAGCGTCAAAAGGGCGAAGATACTAAGAGCTTTGCGAATGCGCTCAGAGCAGCTTTGCGCGAAGATCCTGATGTGATTCTTGTGGGGGAAATGCGGGACTTAGAAACGATCGGTCTGGCAATTTCGGCTGCCGAAACGGGTCACATGGTGATGGGAACGCTGCACACTAATTCGGCGGGTGCAACGATCGATCGGATTTTGGACGTGTTTCCGCCAATTCAACAACCCCAGGTTCGCGCCCAGGTGTCTAACTCTTTGGTGGGAATTTGCAGCCAAAACTTGGTTGTGAAAGTTGGGGGCGGCCGCTGCTGCGCTATGGAAATCATGGTAAATACTCCAGCTATGGCTAACTTGATCCGGGAGGGCAAAACTCCAATGATTTACTCCCAAATCCAAATGGGGGCGAAATTGGGCATGAGGACGATGGAAATGGCCCTCGCTGAACTTTACAAGAGCGGTAAAGTCACTTGGGAAGCGGCAATGGGCAAGGCTTCTAAGGCTGACGAACTCGAACGCTTGATCGGCCCGGCACCTGTTGGTGGCACCCCGGTAAAAGCTCATTAATTCCGTCAGCAGTCATTAGTCTGGAGTCCGTAGAAAGAACTGATGACTGATGACTGATGAGTCATAACTTTTAATAAATTTTCAGAGGTGAGCTGTGGCTACCAACGTTATCCGCGAAAAACCGAAAGGTGGCTTTGATTTCAGTAAGATTCAGGAGCAAATTGAGTATAACCTTACCAGTCTTACTGTTAAGGATATGGCTATTTTTGCTCGTCAGTTTGCGGCTATGTTTAATGCAGGGGTGGCGATCGTGAGATGCCTGTCCGTGCTGCACGAGCAGTGTTCTAATGCTAAGTTGAAGCGAGCGCTCAGGAGCATGAATGCTGACGTGCAGGAGGGGATAAACTTGGCAGAGGCGATGGCTAAATTTCCTGATGTTTTTGACCAACTGTTTATCAGTATGGTGGCGGCGGGAGAAGTCGGGGGGGTGCTAGATGAAACCCTAGACCGTCTGGCGCTGATGATGGAAAAAAATCACAAGACGGAGGCTGAAATTAATTCGGCAATGTCTTATCCGAAGACTGTGTTCTTTATTGCGATCGTGATTTTTTTCGCAATGACCATATTCTTGCTACCAACTTTCGCTAAGATTTTTAAGGATATTGGTGCAGATTTGCCAACTTTTACGCTGATTATGTTGGGAATTAGTGCATTTTGTACCGCTTGGCCTCCGATCCAACAGATAACAGTTATTGGGGTGATTATAGCGCTCAAAATTGCTTTCGATTTGTACTACAAAACTCCCATGGGTCACTTACAAATTGATAGAATTGCGATGAAGTTGCCGATTTTTGGAGATTTGATCGAAAAATCTGCTGTGGCTCGGTTTTGCGTGATATTTGGGTCGCTGACGCGATCGGGCGTGCCGATTCTCAATTCTTTGGAAATTGTGCGAGATGTGGCGGGGAATCAGGCGATATCTAATGCGATCGAATATGCGAGACAGGAAATTCAAAGCGGCGGCATGATCAGTATTGCTTTGCAAGAACAAGCTGTTTTTCCGTCTTTGGCTATCCAAATGATGGCAATTGGCGAGGAGACAGGGGAACTTGACAAGATGCTGATGAAAGTTGGCGCTTTCTACGAAACGGAAGTCGAAGAAGCAGTAAAAGGACTTACCAGTATGCTAGAACCTCTGATGATTGTTGTCGTCGGTGGTATCGTAGGTTCGATTTTGCTGTCGATGTATCTGCCGATGTTCGCAGTGTTCCAGAAGCTGTAAAAAAGAGCTAATTAGTTATTAGTTATTAGTTATTAGTTAGTAGCAATTAACGCCTAACCAATGACTATTTCAATCGTCCCCAGGCTCTGCCTGGGCAGACTTTTGGAGGAGGTACATCCTCGATTAAAAGGAGAAAACAATTTGGAGGCTCTGCCTCCAAATCTTCATTACCAGGGTCTTCCCATTGGTGACAACTTACGAAAATATCACGAAAGTCAAGTAGGATAGGCAGACAGATTTAACTGCTGCCTAATCCTGGCTTTCGGCTCCAGGGTAAACGCATCTTAATTTGAACCCAAAATATGCTACAGTTAAATCCGAATAAATTTCAAGGTAGTTATTATAGTTTAGGGGTGCTATCACGGGCAAAAGGTTTTACTCAAACTTTAGACACCAACCAAAACAAATAGATTCCTTGCCTCTGGTAAATATATATATTAAATGCCAGTTTTTTAGAAGATTTGACCAATTTGAACGACCCCACAATAGAAAGAATAAAAAAAGTTACTCAGAGATGTTACAGGGGAATCGCATCTTAATTAACGTAGAATGGTGAGGGAAATTTTTAAAACATTTGACAGCATCATTCAAGCGCAGATCCTAAACTAAGGAATGAAAATTGAGTGTGATGCTGATAGCCAGCTAAGCACGCTCGGTGGGGTTCCACCTAGTTGATTTATCTCCATCAGGTGTTCTTGCCTAGGGCGTGTTTTCAAACTATAGCAACCGCCAAGGCGGTTAGGATGCAAGGCGTAGGACATCTTCGATCGCATCACGTAAACAGTCAAACCGCTT
>NZ_JAUBQX010000099.1:2291-5568 GCF_036701505.1 Microcoleus sp. Pol11C2 | reverse complement strand
TTTGACAGCGCGGCAAAAACTGATGTATACTACGAGGCTCAGCTGATCGCAGCTAAGCAAGCAGAAGAGGGTGGTGAAAGCCGCTGAATCTGCCGGATCATTAAAAATACACAGCCGATAAGCGTGGGCGTTTGAAGGCGATTGCGAACCGGACTCGAAAGAGTCCAAGTCGCAAGACTTTAAACGCTCATGAGAATAGAAGTGAAGTTCACTTCAATTCCGTTTTTATGAGTAATTTTCAAGATCGAACTAAAGAGTTTGATCCTGGCTCAGATTGAACGCTGGCGGCATGCTTTACACATGCAAGTCGAACGGTAACAGGCCGCAAGGTGCTGACGAGTGGCGAACGGGTGAGTAATGTATCGGAACGTGCCCAGTCGTGGGGGATAACGCAGCGAAAGCTGCGCTAATACCGCATACGATCTATGGATGAAAGCGGGGGACCGTAAGGCCTCGCGCGATTGGAGCGGCCGATATCAGATTAGGTAGTTGGTGGGGTAAAGGCTCACCAAGCCAACGATCTGTAGCTGGTCTGAGAGGACGACCAGCCACACTGGGACTGAGACACGGCCCAGACTCCTACGGGAGGCAGCAGTGGGGAATTTTGGACAATGGGCGCAAGCCTGATCCAGCAATGCCGCGTGCAGGAAGAAGGCCTTCGGGTTGTAAACTGCTTTTGTACGGAACGAAACGGTCCTGGTTAATACCTGGGGCTAATGACGGTACCGTAAGAATAAGCACCGGCTAACTACGTGCCAGCAGCCGCGGTAATACGTAGGGTGCAAGCGTTAATCGGAATTACTGGGCGTAAAGCGTGCGCAGGCGGTTTTGTAAGACAGGCGTGAAATCCCCGGGCTTAACCTGGGAATGGCGCTTGTGACTGCAAAGCTGGAGTGCGGCAGAGGGGGATGGAATTCCGCGTGTAGCAGTGAAATGCGTAGATATGCGGAGGAACACCGATGGCGAAGGCAATCCCCTGGGCCTGCACTGACGCTCATGCACGAAAGCGTGGGGAGCAAACAGGATTAGATACCCTGGTAGTCCACGCCCTAAACGATGTCAACTGGTTGTTGGGTCTCTTCTGACTCAGTAACGAAGCTAACGCGTGAAGTTGACCGCCTGGGGAGTACGGCCGCAAGGTTGAAACTCAAAGGAATTGACGGGGACCCGCACAAGCGGTGGATGATGTGGTTTAATTCGATGCAACGCGAAAAACCTTACCCACCTTTGACATGTACGGAATTTGCCAGAGATGGCTTAGTGCTCGAAAGAGAGCCGTAACACAGGTGCTGCATGGCTGTCGTCAGCTCGTGTCGTGAGATGTTGGGTTAAGTCCCGCAACGAGCGCAACCCTTGTCATTAGTTGCTACGAAAGGGCACTCTAATGAGACTGCCGGTGACAAACCGGAGGAAGGTGGGGATGACGTCAAGTCCTCATGGCCCTTATAGGTGGGGCTACACACGTCATACAATGGCCGGTACAAAGGGTCGCAAACCCGCGAGGGGGAGCTAATCCATCAAAGCCGGTCGTAGTCCGGATCGCAGTCTGCAACTCGACTGCGTGAAGTCGGAATCGCTAGTAATCGTGGATCAGCATGTCACGGTGAATACGTTCCCGGGTCTTGTACACACCGCCCGTCACACCATGGGAGCGGGTCTCGCCAGAAGTAGTTAGCCTAACCGCAAGGAGGGCGATTACCACGGCGGGGTTCGTGACTGGGGTGAAGTCGTAACAAGGTAGCCGTATCGGAAGGTGCGGCTGGATCACCTCCTTTCTGGAAGAAGAGCAATCAAGCTCAAACGCTCACACTTATCGGTTGTTGGAAGGAAGTCGCCAGCGATCCAGTTCATTCGCGAGAGTGGATTTGGGGAGATCAAGCGACCGGCTTGGGTCTGTAGCTCAGTTGGTTAGAGCACCGTCTTGATAAGGCGGGGGTCGTTGGTTCGAGACCAACCAGACCCACCATCCCCTCCAATGAGTCAAGACATCCTGGGGGATTAGCTCAGCTGGGAGAGCACCTGCTTTGCAAGCAGGGGGTCGTCGGTTCGATCCCGTCATCCTCCACCATCACTTCAGGTTGCAACTTGCAACCCCTTGTCTGTTTCAACATCAAAGCGTCCTGTGCTGCAGGGTGCTTTGATGTTGATCGGTATCTATCGATCAATAGATTGCCTTCGGGTGATCACGGCTGTTCTTTAAAAATTCATAGAGTCGAATCAGCGTTGCTGATGGAAAGCACATATTCGTAAAGGTTTCATGTGCACCGTGCCATCAGCAACAAGAATTTTTGATTGCGTCAACGAATATTCAATTTAGTCGAAAGATATGAATTGAAACGGCATAACGCGTCAGGTGCAAGACCTGACAGACATTTGCTTGATGTGATTTTGTGTTTTGCTGGGTTGAACGACCTGGTGAGACATCAAAGTTATAGGGTCAAGTGAATAAGAGCACGTGGTGGATGCCTTGGCGATGATAGGCGACGAAGGACGTGATAGCCTGCGATAAGCTTCGGGGAGCTGGCAAATTAGCTTTGATCCGGAGATTTCCGAATGGGGAAACCCACCTAGCAGTAGGTATCGCATGATGAATACATAGTCATGCGAGGCGAACCGGGTGAACTGAAACATCTCAGTAGCTCGAGGAAAAGACATCAACCGAGATTCCGAAAGTAGTGGCGAGCGAAATCGGAAGAGCCTGTTAGTGATAGCACAAGACTTAACGGAACGCCTTGGAAAGGGCGGCCATAGCGGGTGATAGCCCCGTACGTGAAAAGACCTGTGTGGTACTGAGCTAACGACAAGTAGGGCGGGACACGAGAAATCCTGTCTGAATATGGGGGGACCATCCTCCAAGGCTAAATACTCATCATCGACCGATAGTGAACAAGTACCGTGAGGGAAAGGCGAAAAGAACCCCGGGAGGGGAGTGAAATAGATCCTGAAACCGCGTGCTTACAAAAAGTAGGAGCCTCGAAAGGGGTGACTGCGTACCTTTTGTATAATGGGTCAGCGACTTACATTCAGTGGCAAGGTTAACCGAATAGGGAAGCCGTAGAGAAATCGAGTCCGAATAGGGCGATTCAGTCGCTGGGTGTAGACCCGAAACCAAGTGATCTATCCATGGCCAGGATGAAGGTGCCGTAACAGGTACTGGAGGTCCGAACCGACTAGTGTTGCAAAACTAGCGGATGAGCTGTGGATAGGGGTGAAAGGCTAAACAAACTTGGAAATAGCTGGTTCTCTCCGAAAACTATTTAGGTAGTGCCTCAAGTAT
>NZ_JAUBQX010000099.1:0-2191 GCF_036701505.1 Microcoleus sp. Pol11C2 | reverse complement strand
ACCATCGGGGGTAGAGCACTGTTTTGGCTAGGGGGTCATGGCGACTTACCAAACCAAGGCAAACTCCGAATACCGATGAGTACAGCTTGGGAGACAGAGCACCGGGTGCTAACGTCCGGACTCAAGAGGGAAACAACCCAGACCGCCAGCTAAGGTCCCTAAAACGGGCTAAGTGGGAAACGAAGTGGGAAGGCTAAAACAGTCAGGATGTTGGCTTAGAAGCAGCCATCATTTAAAGAAAGCGTAATAGCTCACTGATCGAGTCGTCCTGCGCGGAAGATGTAACGGGGCTAAGCCAGTTACCGAAGCTGCGGATTTGCAATTTATTGCAAGTGGTAGGAGAGCGTTCTGTAAGCCTGTGAAGGTGTCTTGTAAAGGATGCTGGAGGTATCAGAAGTGCGAATGCTGACATGAGTAGCGTTAAAGGGGGTGAAAAGCCCCCTCGCCGTAAGCGCAAGGTTTCCTACGCAACGTTCATCGGCGTAGGGTGAGTCGGCCCCTAAGGCGAGGCAGAGATGCGTAGCTGATGGGAAACAGGTCAATATTCCTGTACCGATTACAAGTGCGATGTGGGGACGGATCTTAATAGGTTATCCGGCTGTTGGATGTGCCGGTTTAGACAGATGTAGGCGACACGTAGGCAAATCCGCGTGTCATATACCGAGGCTGTTGATCGAGCGAGCTTGCTCGCGAAGTAACTGAACGAGGTCCCAGGAAAAGCCACTAAGCTTCAGCTTGTAATTGACCGTACCGCAAACCGACACTGGTGCGCGAGATGAGTATTCTAAGGCGCTTGAGAGAACTCAGGAGAAGGAACTCGGCAAATTGACACCGTAACTTCGGAAGAAGGTGTGCCCTAGTAGTGTGATGAGAACATCTGAGCACGAATGGGTTGCAAAAAATTGGTGGCTGCGACTGTTTATTAAAAACACAGCACTCTGCAAACACGAAAGTGGACGTATAGGGTGTGACGCCTGCCCGGTGCTGGAAGATTAATTGATGGGGTGCAAGCTCTTGATCGAAGTCCCAGTAAACGGCGGCCGTAACTATAACGGTCCTAAGGTAGCGAAATTCCTTGTCGGGTAAGTTCCGACCTGCACGAATGGCGTAACGATGGCCACACTGTCTCCTCCTGAGACTCAGCGAAGTTGAAATGTTTGTGATGATGCAATCTCCCCGCGGAAAGACGGAAAGACCCCATGAACCTTTACTGTAGCTTTGTATTGAATTTTGAACAGATCTGTGTAGGATAGGTGGGAGGCTTTGAAGCAGGGTCGCTAGATCTTGTGGAGCCAACGTTGAAATACCACCCTGGTGTGTTTGAGGTTCTAACCTAGGTCCATTATCTGGATCGGGGACAGTGCATGGTAGGCAGTTTGACTGGGGCGGTCTCCTCCCAAAGTGTAACGGAGGAGTTCGAAGGTACGCTAGGTACGGTCGGACATCGTGCTAATAGTGCAATGGCATAAGCGTGCTTAACTGCGAGACTGACAAGTCGAGCAGATGCGAAAGCAGGACATAGTGATCCGGTGGTTCTGTATGGAAGGGCCATCGCTCAACGGATAAAAGGTACTCTGGGGATAACAGGCTGATACCGCCCAAGAGTTCATATCGACGGCGGTGTTTGGCACCTCGATGTCGGCTCATCTCATCCTGGGGCTGTAGCCGGTCCCAAGGGTATGGCTGTTCGCCATTTAAAGAGGTACGTGAGCTGGGTTTAAAACGTCGTGAGACAGTTTGGTCCCTATCTTCCGTGGGCGCTGCAGATTTGAGGAAGCCTGCTCCTAGTACGAGAGGACCGGAGTGGACGCACCTCTGGTGTACCGGTTGTCACGCCAGTGGCATTGCCGGGTAGCTAAGTGCGGAAGAGATAACCGCTGAAAGCATCTAAGCGGGAAACTCGTTCCAAGATGAGATCTGCCGGGGCCTTGAGCCCCCTAAAGAGTCGTTCAAGACCAGGACGTTGATAGGTCAGGTGTGGAAGCGCAGCAATGCGTTAAGCTAACTGATACTAATTGCTCGTGAGGCTTGACCCTATAACTTTGATAAAATCTCAAAGTCAAATGTCAAACGACAGAAATGTCATGTGTATGCCGATATGAATCGATACGTCGATTCAACTCGTTGGCAGCAATCAAAAATCAGCTGATTCGAAGCTCTATGAATTCGTTCCGGTTGTGCGCTCGCACAG
>NZ_JAUBQX010000098.1:0-6012 GCF_036701505.1 Microcoleus sp. Pol11C2 | reverse complement strand
ATGTAGCAGATGGTGGCGCTGAGCAAGGTAGGAATCATCAAGACGCCGAACCAACCTACATAAATGCGGTTGTCGGTGCTTGTGACCCACTCACAAAAGCGTTCCCAGACATTGGCGCTTTCGCGCTGCTGTAAGGTTGTTGTCATTTGTTTATGATTGCTTTATTTGGTTTTCAATGTTCGTGACGGCTTTGTGTTCCGCCATGTAAATAAACATAAAGCTTTTATTTCAGTTTGTAAAGGCCTTTTAAGCACAGTTTTTCTTATAGGTGTCATAAATTATGCTTTTTAAAAGCCATAAGGCTTGCTGTATAAGGAGTTTAAAAGCAGAATGCGGAATTAGTGGACGATCGCCCACCAATGAAGAAGACTCATAATCTACCTAAGCAACGAGATTCCGGGCTTGCGTCAGTGTTAAGATAGATGAAGGGTTGCGATCGCCAACCGCAAAACTTGCACTGCACAGATATATATATGTTGTTGCGTAAGTCCGATCAATAAAAATCCCAAGGAATGTCCCGCAACGTCACCTACAGCCCTGCTTATACTCTGGTTCCCACTTACGAGTGTTTTAACCGCTGCACCTATTGCAATTTTCGGGCAGAACCCCTGCTAAGTCCTTGGCTGACACTCGCAGAAGCCGAAAAACAGCTTTTGCTGCTGCAAACTCAAGGTGTAATTGAAATTCTCATCCTCAGCGGCGAGGTACATCCTCACAGTCAACGGCGAAAAGCTTGGTTGCAGCGGATTTACGATTTGTGCGAACTGGCACTTGCTCTGGGATTTTTGCCACATACTAATGTGGGGCCGCTCAGCTTTGAGGAGATGGCACTGTTAAAAGAGGTAAATGTATCGATGGGGCTGATGCTAGAACAGCTTGCCCCACATTTGTTACAAACTGTTCACCGGCACGCACCGAGTAAAGTTCCGGCGCTGCGGCTGCAACAGTTAGAATGGGCTGGGGAATTGAAGATTCCGTTTACAACTGGTTTGCTGCTGGGAATTGGGGAAAGTGAGGGGGATTGGGTGGAGACATTAGAGGCGATCGCCCGGATTCATTCGCGTTACAATCACATTCAAGAAGTTATCCTCCAGCCACACAGTCCGGGAAATCAGCAAAGTTGGGACGGTGAAGTTTTTGATGCTACAAAAATGCCGGAAGTAATTGCGATCGCCCGCAGCATTTTACCATCTGAAATCAGGCTGCAAATTCCCCCCAATTTAGTTGCACAGCCAGACATATTGCTGGCTTGTTTAGACGCAGGTGCTAGAGATTTAGGAGGAATTGGGCCGCGGGATGAAGTTAATCCCGATTATCCTCACCTGCAACACCAAACTTTAACAGAAATTTTAGCAGCATCGGGATGGCAACTTGTGCAGCGTTTGCCTGTTTATCCTCAATACGATAAGTGGCTGCCGCAGACATTGCAAACTGCTGTTCAACAATGGAGAATTAGTCATTAGAAATTATTATTTCTTAGTCCGCGCAGGCGGACTTCGTTTGTGTAGAAGCCGTTTCAACCGCCGAGTAATAAAAATAAACTATTGAGATTTTAAATCAAAGAACCGCCACCATCAATCCAGACTTCAGTACCTGTGATGAAGCTGGAGGAATGTGATACCAGAAATAACACTAATTGGGCGACTTCTTCGCTAGAACCGGCGGTATTATCAGTCAAAGGAATCATATCTTGAATGGAATCAGGGGCAACTGGAATGCGATCGAGATGGCGCTTAACGGTGCTTTCTTCAATTGCAGTTAGCACCCCGCCCGGACAGACCACATTGACTCTAATTTGGCAGGCTGCGAGTTCTAGCGCCAGCATTTTGGCAAAGGCTACTTGGGCAGCTTTTGAACAAGCGTAGGCCGTGGCACCAACTTTCCTGAAACTTCTGGTGCCATTAATCGAGGATGTAATTACAATTGAACCTCCTTGTTTTTTCAGATGAGGAACAGCATACTTAACAGCCAAAAATGTTCCTCTGAGGTTGGTGTTAATTGTCCGATCCCACTCATCGGGTTCTATCTCCTCTATCGGCGACCATACACCGTTAATACCCGCATTTGCAAACAAAATATCAATTCTTTGATATTCATCAAAAATTGTTTGAAACGCTTTTTGCATTTGCTGAGAATCTCCAACATCTGCGGCAATAGCCAGCCCGCAGCCTCCTTCCTTGACCAACTGGCGGACGGTTTCTTGCCCCGTTGCCAAAATGTGATCTATAATAGCAACTTTTGCGCCTTCCTTGGCCATTAAAATTGCTGCTGCATGACCAATTCCCGAGCCACCGCCGGTAATAACGGCAACTTTTTCTGAAAGTTTCATATTTTTTTAGATTAATATTTTTCGCGCGATCACATAGCATAAAAATAATACTGGAGAGAGGACTTTAGTCCTCACTAAAAACAACTTTTCGTCATCAAAGTCTTGAAAGTAAAAAGTTGTTTAATGTACTAATTATAGGGGTAAGGTGTGCAGTGCACACCCTACTTTAGGCTGAGGAGTACGTCAATTTTAACGCAGTTCTTACGGCTGTGGCACCCACACCGAAACAGAACCGGCGTTACACCGAAAATCAGCCCAACCATCGTCATTGGTGGTGATAGGTTCTTCGATGTGTTCGGTGATGTCAATATAAGTGCGATTCGGCTGTCCGACTTCCATAAACTTAGTGCCATCGCCTCCGTTACTGAGTACCACAGCCATGCCACCCGGATGTTCTTCATTACCGAGTCGCGTCCAGCCAATAGTGTTGGCGTGGTCGAAGTAATCGTACTGATTGCCGTAGGAATAAGTTTGGCGCGCTAACAAGAATTTATCTACCATAAACTGATGTTGGTCTAACCAAATCTCGTATTCATTGCCATCATTTGCTTTATCCTTATAGTTAGCGCCGTAATAATCCGGGTAAAAAATACACGGATATCCTTCGCGTCGCAGCAGAATTAAAGCGTAGGCAAGAGGTTTAAACCAAGCCTCGACAACTGATTCTAGGGATTGTAAGGGCTGGGAATCATGGTTGTCTACTAAGGTAACGGCGAGGGCGGGTTGCTGTTGGACGAGGGTGTTATCAAAAATTGTTCGCAAATCGTAGCTATTGCCGGCTTTGCTAGCAGCGTGGAAGTTGTAGTGGAGGGGCGCGTCAAATAAGGAGACTTTACCGCCCGTTGCTTCGATGAAGTAGTGCAAAGCTTCTACTTCGTAAGACCAATATTCGCCGACAGCAAATAGGTCGCGTTGGGCATAGTGGCGGACGTGTTCCAACCATTCTTGGAAAAATTGTGCTGATACGTGCTTGGCGGCATCGAAGCGAAAGCCGTCAACGTTTGTTGTATCGACATACCACTCACCCCAGTATTTTAATTCGCCCGTGACTTCTGGGTGGTCCATATCTAAATCGCAACCCATCAGGTAGTCAAAGTTGCCTTTTTCTAAGTCTACTCCTCGATCGAATTCTTTGCCTTTTAGGAGGTAAACCGCATGGGTTTCTGTGTTGTAAACGTTGTAATCAATGGCGTCAAAATGCCACCAATGCCACTCCATGCTGGAATATTTTTTATCGCGACCGGGAAAAGTAAAATGCGTCCAAGCTTTAATGTTTTGATATTCACCTACTGTGGCATTGCGGTCATCGGGATGGAAGGGTGTGGCTTCGGCTTCTTCTTCTGCATCTGCACCTAATTTGTGATTAAAGACTACATCGGCATAAATCCGAATTCCAGCATCTTGGGCAGCTTTTATCGCGGCCAAATACTCATCTTTTGTCCCGTATTTCGTGCGTACCGACCCTTTTTGGTCGAACTCGCCTAAATCGAATAAGTCGTAGACGCCGTAACCTACATCCATGCCACCGCCAGTTCCTTTATAGGCGGGTGGCAACCAAAGGGATGTAACGCCTATTTTGGCTAAATCTTTTGCCGATTCCGCTAGCTGATTCCACAGGTTCCCGTCAGCGGGATTGTACCAGTGGAAATACTGCATCATCACGCCATTGACTTCAGACATATATTTAGTTTTTCTTATTTTGTAATGTTGCCAGATAGATTTTTGTTCGTAGCTTGCTAGTTTACGTAGATCTGCAATCTATCGTTAACAAATATTATAATAGATGGGGTTGCTCCACACAATCTATCTGTTGATGGATTGACAAAAAAATGTAAATTTGATAATAATTATTTTCATGCTATAGAAAATTATTAAAAGGGTGGCGATGCTTGGGCAACTCGCTCAACTCTGGTGTTCCAAGTACCGTCGATCGCCAATTCAAGCAATCTAAATCCCGGCGGCATTTCGTCAACTATAATCGGATGGCTTTTGGGTAAAAGTTGGATGCAGGTGCTGGGTGTCCCCAAGTAGGTAACTGAACCCCGCTGTTGTTGAAATTCTTGGTGAATGTGGCCGCAGAGGACGATTTTGATTTGAGGATATCGATCGACAATTGCGAAAAATTCATCGGCATTGTGCAGCATCATTCCATCCATTATTTCAGAGTCGATCGGCAAAGGATGATGGTGCAAGGCAATGATAACAGGTCGATCGCCGGTTTGTTGCAGTTGAGAGTCGAGCCAATGCAAGCTTTCTGGGGAAAGCCGCCCGCCGTCGCATCCCGCTTCCACACTCGAAAGTAATAGAAATTGCCAGTTTCCTAGCCTCCATGATTTTTCTGGGGAAAGAGGCGACTGATTTAAGATTTCTGACATGACTGGGATGTTGTCGTGGTTCCCAGGTATCCAGTAGGCGGGAATTCCGAGGGGGGCGATGAGGGAGACGAGGCGCTGGTAGGATTCAGGTGTTTCGTCTTGGGACAAGTCGCCTGTGAGTAGGAGTAAGTCGGGCCGCGGCTGTATCTGTTGCAGGCGATCGAGAACTGCTTGGAGGGTGCGGGTTGTTGAGAGGCCTTTCCATTCTCGATCGATCTCTGCAAACAGGTGAGTGTCGGTGATTTGGGCGACGAGTAGGGGAGAAACTGGTGTCATGGCTGGTGTTGGGGGCGATCGATGTAGTTCTAGAATAGCCTCGGATGGGTTTTGGAGGTGTGGGAAAAAAGGGCGATTCCCTAGGGGATAGCTGCGCTTTACGAAATTTTTGACAGGTATGTTAAAATTTTCGAGATTTGGTGTACTATAAGAAAACGTCAATTTTGAGACGTGACGGCGGCATAGCCAAGTGGTAAGGCAGAGGTCTGCAAAACCTCCACCCCCAGTTCAAATCTGGGTGCCGCCTTTTTTAATTTTTGTTAGATGTGGCTAAGATGCCGTTTGGGCGATCGAGAAGGTTAACAGGATATAGCGAGAGTGCTCAAGTCCACTGCAAAAACCTTCTTGACCTCTACCATCAATTACTACTCATTGACTACGATCGCAAATCGTCGATCAGTTTTTCTATAGCCCTACTTTTTGTGGTTTCATCTGGCAGATAATTAAACACTTTCTGCAAAAGTTCTATAGACGCATTTTTAATAAACCAATCTTCACCCGGATTATACCCAAGATTTAAAAAATACTTTAAACGTTCCTCTATAGCTTCCTTATCTGGTTTATCCAATTGTCCAACTCGCTTAAGCCACTCCCCTTGCGAGTCTTTAAAACAATTAGCATCAACAGTACATATCTGATGCACTAGAGCGAAGGAATTATTAGAAAGACCATTTGTGCTTGTAGAATTAATCGGATATACAGTTGGCAAACCTTTATAGGTTTCTTGTGAAGTCAACGGAATCAGCGTCAAAGTTTGGATGTATTTAGAGTCCTCTTGAAATTGGTCACTTGTCCAAACGATATAAGGATGCTCTCCCCGAAAAACCCGACTCGAATTAATCACCTGAGTGCAAGAAATTGTCTGGCACTCAATCTCCCCTGGTTGATTTATCTCATAAATATGATGATGACCGAGTTTGCAACGAAGAGATACTCTATAGGGATTGATAAAATAAATCGTAATTGCTCAACCCCCTTGACAAGAGAACGAGATAAACATTAGATAAAGGAATGAAAAAACTCCCTGACCTA